>NZ_JBQFPT010000011.1:0-185021 GCF_056536505.1 Ruegeria sp. CL3
CAATCCCTCAGCGCGCCCGCCTAAAACTCAACCTCAGATGCCCCCAGTCTATCCTGAGCGTCCCCGCCGCCTCAGCAGCGCCCCAGCGCCTCAGCAGCGCCGGTGAAGGGGGTTCTAAGGTTTACCCCACAAAGCCGCAAGCGGAAAAAGCAAAAAAGTGGAGAAAAATTCAGACGCCACATTTTATCGTACAAAAACATAAGCTTAATGAAGTCGAGTACCGCGCAAACACCCTCAATCTCCGCCCCGACCATCCGGAATCACTGCCACCAGATCATTGTCCACACAGTTACCCACAGACTCGGTCAAAACTTACGCGGAATCGGCCTGCCTCAGCCGGGTCAGCAGGCCCGGTATCGGCAGACGCGCTAGCAGCAGCCCTATGATCGCGGCGAGATAGAGAAGCGGCTCTAGCTGGAATCCCTTCGCCAGCATCACATAATGGATACCGCCAAGCAGAACGGCCGGATAGACCAGTTTGTGCAACGTGCGCCAGCGCGGGCCAAGTTTGCGTACCGACCAGTTGTTCGATGTCACCGCCAAAGGTAGCAACAGAACGTACCCCGCCATGCCGACAGTGATATAGGGTCGCTTGAGGATATCAGCCCAAATCTGGCCAAGCAGCTGAAGGTCCAGCACCAGCCAGACCAGCAGGTGCAGCGCAACATAGGCAAAAGCCAGCACGCCGATCGCCCGGCGGAACTTCACGAGGTTCAAGCCAAGATGCTGGCGCAGAGGAGTCACTGCCAGGCCAAGAATTAGGAGCTGCAGGGCCAGTTCCCCCAGCTTATGTTCGAGCGCTGTGATCGGCTCGACCCCGAGCCCCCCTGTGAGCGCAAGATACAGGAACCAAGGGGCCGGAAGGGCCCCAGCCAGATAGACAGCCCAAATGGGGATCTTGCGTATGGCCTGGTTCACCGCCTGCATGGCTCAATAGTATTCCTTGAGGTTCATACCTTCATACAGGCTGGCGACCTCTTGTTCATAGCCATTGAACATGAGCGTCGGGATACGCTTGGCAAACAGACCGCCGCCGATCTGGCGCTCGGACGCCTGCGACCAGCGCGGATGGTCCACATTCGGGTTCACGTTACTATAGAAGCCATACTCACGGGGCGCAGACATGTTCCAACTGGTGGGCGGCTCATCCTCGGTCAGAGTGATCTTTACGATCGACTTGATCGACTTGAACCCGTATTTCCACGGCACCACCAACCGCAGCGGAGCGCCGTTCTGGTTCGGGATCGGACGGTCATAGATGCCTGTCGCCATGATGGTCAGCGGGTGCATCGCCTCATCCAGACGCAGACCCTCGCGGTAGGGCCATTCCAGAATCGGGAAGCGCGTGCCGGGCATCTCATCGGGACGGTAGGCGGTTTCAAAGGCCACGTATTTAGCGCCCTCTCGTACACCCGCCATATTCAACAGGTCGGCCAGTTCGAACCCATTCCACGGAATCACCATCGACCAGGCCTCGACACAGCGGAAGCGGTAGATGCGTTCTTCGACTGTCATCTCGGACATGATGTCCTTGAAGTCATAGGTGCCGGGGCGATCCACCAGACCGTCGATCTCAATGCTCCAGGGTTCGGTCACAAGTGTATGGGCATATTTGGCCGGGTCGTCCTTGCCGGTGCCGAACTCGTAGAAGTTATTGTAGCTGGTGATCTCTTCCCAGGTGTTCGGCTCCAGCGCTTCTTGCGCAGCAGCGGGGCGGGCCATCGCGGTCAGCCCGACACCTGCCAGCCCGGCCATAACCTGCCGCCGGTTCAAAAACGCCGCCCTTGGGGTGACGTCGGCATGTGTCAAAGTGTTGGTCCAGCGATGCGCCATTTGGGTCTCCGTAGTGAATCCGCCTCAGAGTGAGGTAGTCCGCTGATAGCACAGAGCCAAGGAAACAGGCGTCACGATTGAGCGAACAAACTGTAACGCAACTGCGTCAGCCCGCGACTAATGCGTTTTGGGCGGCTGGTTCTAACAGTCTCAATTAGGTATGCGGGAATCATCCAATAGTTGATCAGAGTTGATCCCGTGCTCGTATTTCAGGCCTTTCCTTTTTCGCTGTCCGTTTTGTGGCGCTATATCATTGTCTTTCCCGTCCTGCTGGTCGCGCTTGTCGTCTACGGGTTGATAGGAGGGATACTGAGCGCGCTGATCGGGCTGCTCATTCCGGGACTGTCGGTTTTGATTTCGTTTTTTGTAGGAGCATCCTCAGGCGTCATCCCGATGCTGGTCGGCAGCCGTTTGGGCCTGCAGGCCTGCGAGGTTTCTCCGAGTAACAGTTACCGCAAGTTTGTCTTTCCAGCGGTTATCTACGGCGCCGTCGAAGCCATTGGGATCAGTGTGGCCGCCGCCCTGATCGCCGCGCTCTCCATCGGTGCCGTCAGCGTAGGGGGCGGCGTTCCCGAGGATCCGGCCGCGTTCTTCGCGACCCTGACGACCGTGCATATCATGATGTTCTCGGGTGTTGTGATCCTGCTCTTTGCCGCGATCTGCGCGCTAAGGGCCGGGTTTCTGGTGCCGATTGCGGCGGCCTCGATCGGGCGGGACCCCAATGGCCGCCCTTATACGCCATTCAACCATTTCGGTGCTTTCTTCCTGCAGCTGTTTGCCGTGGTAGCGATCAGCTTTGTCGGTGCTATCTTTTTCTTTGCTCTGTTTATCGTTGGACTTACCGCAATCTACGGTCCGAGCACTCTGGTCGACGACATTCAATTGATCGGCGAGATGACGACCGGAGCGGCCCCGTTTTCAGTCACTGCGCCGATGATTGCAACGGTCGTGGCCTATGTCCTTTTGGCTAGCTGGGCCTTCAGCTATCAATGCGCCGGTGGGGTTCTGGCCTATCTGCGCCTCAGCGGTGATGCCGCGCGCGAGACCCCAAGCACTGAGACATTGATTCAACCTGCACAGCAGCCCACGACCAGCTCAGGTCCCAAAATGAGTTCGGAAGAGCTGCGTGCCCTGCGCAAAAGCCGTGAGTTCCGCTAGGACGCCCAGCGCGTCTTAACAGATAGTACCCTTTACACAGAAGGGGTCAGCGCGGCACTCTGCCTGACAGGTGGTACGGTCCGCGACACCGGTCGCCCGACCCTGCCACCCATAAGGGAGGATACCGAATGTGTGATATCTGCGTAATGAATGCCGTCAAAGACAAGATGCTGTCCCGGCGAAGCTTCTTCAAAGCCGCCGCAGCCACTGGCGTGGCAGCCGCCGCAACGGGCGCAAGCGCTCCGGCGGCATTGGCCGCAGGACATGGCGGGGTCGAGGATATGACCCACACCCTCAGCCCCGAGTTTCCGACATGGGGAGGAGAACCCGGCGTCTCCGCCGAACAGGCGTTCAACTTTGCGGATCACGGGTTCAACCTGTTCAACCTGTCGATCAACGAACATACCGGCACCCATATCGATGCGCCCCTGCATTTCTCGGCCGACGGAACCTCAGTCGATGAGATCCCTGTGACCGATCTGGTTGCACCGCTCTGCGTCGTGGATATCGCCGCCCGCGCCGCCGAAGACGCCGATACGCGCGTGACGCCTGATGACCTCAAGGCGTGGATCGCGGCGAACGGAGACATCCCCGACGGCGCCTGCGTCGCCATGCATTCCGGCTGGGGCGGAAAAACTGCGACCGACGAGTTTCGCAATTTCGACGGAGAAGCGCAGCACTATCCCGGATTCCACGTCGAGGCCGCCCAGATGCTGATGGAGGAAACCGGCGCGCGATCCTTGGCGGTCGACACGCTGTCGCTGGATCACGGCATGTCCGCCGATTTCGCCACCCACTACGCCTGGCTGCCCACCGGCCGGTTCGGGATCGAGTGTCTGGCCAATCTCGACCGCGTCCCAGCCGCAGGGGCCACCCTGGTGATAGGAGCGCCCAAACACAAAGGCGGCACCGGAGGCCCGGCGCGGATATTTGCGTTGATATAAAGAACGACCCGCCAAATTGGCGGGTCTTAATTTTTGTCGAGCCCGAATTTAACGAAAGCAACCGCGACGAGGCCGAAGTGTTTTACGTTCCGCAAAGCGCAATTCCCGGTTTAAGTCGAACCGCCCTTGGCGTTTGTGCTTTTTGCGCTCTTGTGAATCGCAACCCTACATACCGACACGTATTTTATGATCCTTTTGCCGAACAACTATTTCGTGACGGAGCTGTCGAAGGCGCCGAAGTCCTGGAACAGGCGACCGATTGGAATGCCGTTCTCAAGTTTGCAGATGATCGCGGCGTCGCTCGGCGGCTAGTCGCGTCGGTTCTGTGGCGCAAGACTTTCATGCAAAGCCGGACCCTTTCAGCAATCGCACATGGCGCACGGCAAATCGTCATTCTTGGCGCGGGGCTCGATACGCTGGGCCTTAGACTGTCCAACAGCCATCGCCACATACCAGTGTTTGAAGTCGACCGCCCCGAGACCATCGAAGCCAAGCGATATTTGGTTTGTTCCAATTTCGGTACACCGCCCAACATCCACTACACAGCGGTGGATTTTGCACGTGAGACAACGCTCGATAAGTTGCGATCCCTTGGCTATGACCACGAACAAGGCACGATCTTTGTCGCCGAGGTATCGCTGGAATACGTCCCGCCGCCAGAGGTTGCTGATGTTTATGCGATGATCCGCTCTAGCGGCGCAAAAGAAACACGTTTTTTGACGACATACGCCTCAACCGCGGCAGCCTCGCAGGCGCAACAGCAGGTCGACAGCATCGGTAATGCTGTAGCCGGGGTTGGTGAACCCTTTCGCTTCAACATTGCTCCTGATGAGGTTGATGCCTACGCGGCCGATCAAGGGTTTTCTGTACTGGAGCACATTTTTGGGCGCGCAGGGATCGAAGTTTATTTGGCTGAATTGGGGTTGGGTCCAGAGACAATGGATTTTCCATTGGACTCTCTAGACGGCTCCTCGTTTTCCCTCGTTCAATTGCAGCCCATCTAAAGGATTGTGGCCTCACAAGAAAAAAGGCCCGCAGCAAAGCGGGACTTTGTTTTCGCATCAATGCACTACGGCATCATCCGGGCGGGGCCGGTCGGAGGTGCCCAGCCTGTCGCCGATGATCAGGCCCTCAGCACCAGCGGTGACGGGGACGGTCTCGCCATCCTTGATCTCACCGGCCAGCAGTGCCTCGGCCAAGGGGTTCTGCAACGCGCGCTGGATCACGCGCTTCAGCGGGCGCGCACCGAAGACCGGATCATAGCCTTCGTCGGCAAGCCACTGTTTTGCGCCCTCGTCCAGAACCAGCTCGATCTTGCGAGCGGCCAGACGTTTTTGCAGACGCGCCATCTGGATATCGACGATGCCATCCATATCGGCCCGCTTGAGCCTGTCAAAGATGATCGTCTCGTCGAGGCGGTTCAGGAATTCCGGTCGGAAATGTGCCCGGACCGCATCCATCACATCCCGCCGCGCCTGCGCGCTGTCGGCCCCTTCGGGCAGTTGGCTGAGCGCCTGAGACCCAAGGTTTGACGTCAGGATGATCAACGTCTGCTTGAAATCAACAGTGCGGCCCTGACCATCGGTCAGCACGCCATCATCGAGGACCTGCAGCAACACGTTGAACACATCCGGGTGCGCCTTTTCGACCTCGTCAAATAGCACGACCTGATAGGGTCTGCGCCGCACGGCTTCGGTCAGCACACCGCCTTCGTCATACCCAACATAGCCCGGAGGGGCACCAATCAGACGCGCAACCGCGTGTTTCTCCATGAACTCGGACATGTCGATGCGCACCATCGCATTGTCGTCGTCGAACAGGAAGTTCGCTACGGCTTTGGTCAGTTCGGTTTTACCTACGCCGGTGGGCCCGAGGAACAAGAACGAGCCCAGCGGGCGGTTCTCGTCATTCAGGCCCGCGCGCGCGCGGCGCACGGCGTTGGACACGGCGGTCACGGCGGCATCCTGGCCGATCACACGGGAGTGCAGATCGTCTTCCATCCGCAGCAGTTTCTCGCGTTCCCCTTCCAGCATCTTGGCAGTCGGGATACCAGTCCAGCGTTCGACCACGGATGCGATCTGTTCCGGGCGCACCGTTTCCTCGGCCATCATGGCGTTGCTTTCGGCGTTTTCGGCCTCGGTCAGCTTTTTCTCAAGCTCGGGGATGATGCCGTAGGACAGCTCACCTGCCTTTGCCAGATTGCCTTCGCGTTTGGCGATTTCCAGATCAGCGCGCGCCTTGTCGAGCTGTTCTTTCAGATCACGCGCACCCGCGAGCTTGTCACGTTCGGCCTGCCACTGGGCGGTCATCTCAGCCGATTGCTCCTGCAGATCGGCCAGATCCTTTTGCAGGGTTTCCAGACGATCCTTCGAGGCCGCGTCATCCTCAAGCTTCAGCGCTTCTTCCTCGATCTGCATCTGCAGGATCTGGCGATCCAACTGATCGAGCTCTTCCGGCTTGGAGTCCACCTCCATCCGCAACCGCGATGCCGCCTCATCAACAAGGTCGATAGCTTTGTCGGGCAAGAAGCGGTCAGTGATATAGCGATGCGAGAGCGTCGCAGCCGAGACCAGCGCCGAGTCGGAAATGCGCACGCCATGGTGTAGCTCATACTTTTCCTTAATGCCGCGCAGAATGCTGATCGTATCCTCGACCGTCGGTTCGGTGACCATCACAGGCTGGAACCGGCGCGCAAGGGCCGCGTCTTTTTCGACGTATTTACGATACTCATCCAGCGTGGTCGCACCGATGCAATGCAGCTCACCCCGGGCCAGCGCAGGCTTGATCAGGTTGGCGGCATCCATTGCGCCGTCGGATTTGCCCGCGCCAACCAGTGTGTGCATCTCATCGATGAACAGGATGATCTCACCAGCGGCCTCGGTCACCTCGGTCAGAACCGCCTTGAGGCGTTCTTCGAATTCACCGCGGTATTTCGCACCGGCGATCAACGCACCCATGTCGAGCGCGAGCAGCTTCTTGTCCTTCAGCGATTCCGGCACGTCACCGTTGATGATGCGCAGGGCCATGCCCTCGGCAATTGCGGTCTTACCGACGCCGGGTTCCCCGATCAGAACCGGGTTGTTCTTGGTGCGGCGCGACAGAACCTGCATCGAGCGGCGAATTTCCTCATCCCGTCCGATGATCGGGTCAATCTTACCCTCAGCCGCGGCCTCGGTCAGATCGCGCGCGTATTTCTTCAGCGCGTCATAGCCCTCTTCCGCCGAAGCGGTGTCCGCGGTGCGGCCCTTACGGATATCATTGATGGCTTCGTTCAGTTTCTGAGCAGAAACGGCCCCGGCCTCCAAAGCCTCTTTGGCTTTGGATTTCACCATGCACAGTGCCATCAACACCCGTTCAACCGGCACAAAGCTGTCGCCCGCCTTGGTGGCGATCTTGGCGGCTTCGTCCAGAACCTTGGCGGTCTGGCCATCCATGTAAATCTGGCTTGCGTCGCCGCTAACCTTCGGGATTTTCCCCATCGCGGCATCAAGCGCCTCAACCACGCGGTTCGGCGCTCCGCCCGCGCGGGTTATCAGGTTGCTCGCCAGCCCCTGATCATCGTCCATCAATGCCTTAAGTATATGTGTGGGCTCGAGCCTCTGGTGCCCCTCGCGCATCGCAATGGTCTGCGCGGCCTGCACGAATCCACGTGCCCGCTCGGTGAACTTGTTCAAGTCCATAGCATTCTCCTTTTCTCAAGCGCCCCGTTTTGATGCGCCCGCTTGGCGGCACGCGTCGATTGAGGCCTCACATTCAATTTGGGTAATGTCGGCGTGTATTCAAGATTGTCTTGGCAGAATAACATGATGCATGCTGGGAACCTGAATGATCTCGGTCAATTGCGAAAAAAACCGTCTTAGGAGCGCGCCTCTATGATCTCAGCCACTGCGTTGCGCAGCTGCATTGCAGAACAATGGTCGCCCACTATTGGCGACCCAAGCGTGATCGGTTGGCTCACGGTTGCCGCATACGGTACTGCCGCGCTCCTGTGCCTGCGCGCAAGGCGCAATTCCCACGTCCGGTGGTTTTGGCTGATCCTTGCGCTGCTACTGTTTGCGCTGATGGTAAATAAACAGCTGGATCTGCAGTCCGCGCTTACGGCCAGCGCCCGCTGCCTATCGCAGATGCAAGGTTGGTACGAGGATCGCAGGTCGGTCCAGATCGGCTTTATCATTGTGGTCGTGTTCAGCGGCGTCTGGGTCTCACTTGTCAGCCTCTGGTTCCTTCGTAAAAACTTGCGAGAGGTCGGCATCGCCCTGATCGGCTTTGTCACCCTGATCTGCTTTGTGCTGATCCGCGCCGCCGGGTTTCACAACTTCGATGCCTTTCTGGGTGCCGAGATCATGTCGATCCGAATGAACTGGCTTCTGGAACTGTCCGGAATCGCCCTGATTGCGGCGAATGCAGCATGGGTGGGCAGACGCCGTCAGCCACGCGGAATGGAGTATACCGAATAGCCGCCGGTTTGCGCCACCGGCTCTAGCGTATATGTCTCGACCAAGGATTTTTCAGCGCTGCTGCCGGTCGGGCACGAGACAAGATCGGCGGTGTGATCCAGAAATTCGACGGTAAAGGCGTTCTCACCTGTAAGCTGGCACCAATCATCCTCGGATCGGTAGCCCCGGACCAGAGGAAGGTTGTCATTGGTCGGCGCGGGCGCCGCGCCTGTGTCAGATGTGCCTGAGGCGGGTTCATCGCAGGCACCCATCATCAGCGCAACTCCGAGCAAGGCAAGCTTTCTCATCTTCTGTCCCTTCATATGAGCTATTGGTCGATTTGAGCTACTGTAACACAGATCATCCTCTTTCGATTGGACGGACCTGCATGGACAGTTGCGCCCGAACCCGCTAGGAGGCAGTCGTTTGCCAGCAAGGAGACCCAACATGTCCGATGACCGCCTGATCGTAGCCCTTGACGTTCCTAACGCTCTGCAAGGTTTGGCGATGGCCGAACGGTTGGGTGATGCGGTGTCGTTCTACAAGATCGGGCTGGGAATGCTGACGGGCGGTGGTCTGGCTCTGGCCAATGAGCTGAAACAGGACCATGGCAAGCGCATCTTTTTGGACATGAAGCTGTTCGACATTGGCAACACGGTAGAAAACTCCGTGCGTGGTCTGGCGCAGTTCGATCTGGATTTCCTGACCGTCCATGGCGACCCGCATGTGGTGCGAGCGGCAAAAGAAGGCGCATCCGGCAAGGACCTGAAAATCCTTGCAGTCACCATCCTGACCTCGCTCAACCGCGATGATTTGGATGCCAGCCTGTTGAAGGCAGGCGACGTGCAGGATCTGGTGGTTGAGCGCGCGGCCAAAGCGCTGGAGGCCGGGGCCGATGGCGTGATCGCAAGCCCGCAAGAGGCCGCGCTGATCCGCGCCCTGCCCCAGGCCGAGGGTCGCTTGATCGTGACACCGGGCGTGCGCCCTGCCGGGGCTGCTCTGGGCGATCAAAAGCGCGTCGCAACGCCGGCCAGTGCGATCGGAGATGGGGCGGATCATATTGTTGTCGGGCGTCCTATCTATCAGGCGGAGGACCCGAAAGCCGCAGCCGAGGCCGTTCTGGCCGAGTTAAAATCATTGACACGCCACTGATCGCGGACGGGGATTCAGCGTCTCAGACGTCCGAAACAGCAGTGATTTCTTTACCTTAGGTCAACGGTGGGAATATTCCCCTGATTTCCCCCTGTGCCCGAAAGCACACAAACCCGGCACAAGTTTTAGGGAATAGCGCGGCCACCTATCTAAATATAGCGTTTTGAGCGATTCTGGAGCGGAGTTACTCCCCAACGAACTACCTCTTCCTGTGGTTCGTTACCTTCCCCCCGCCCCAAGCGGGGGGTTTTCTTGACAGTCCAACTCTCTGCTCAAACCGCCAGATTTCTGAAGACTGTCGAAGCCTCTGTTGCGTTCTCACGAAAGCCGATAGACACTATAGCTTCGAACACCCGGAGCCACCCTTTTCGGGTCGGGAAAAATAGCCATGCCCACGATCTGCCGCGAATGCCTGACCAGTTTCCCGGACGCGCCGCGATGCCCGTCCTGCGGTAGCCCGCGGCTGAAATCGCACCCTGAGCTGTTTGATCTGTCGATTGCACATATGGATTGTGACGCGTTCTATGCCTCGGTTGAAAAGCGCGACAATCCTGAATTGGCGGACAAGGCAGTGATTGTGGGGGGCGGGAGACGCGGGGTCGTTTCAACCGCTTGCTACGTGGCGCGCATCCGGGGCGTGCGCTCGGCCATGCCGATGTTCAAGGCGCTGCAACTGTGTCCGGACGCCGTGGTGATCAAACCGCGCATGTCGGTCTACGCCGAGGTATCCCGACAGATCCGCGCGATGATGGATGAGCTGACGCCCAAGGTCGAACCCCTGTCGCTGGACGAGGCTTTCCTTGATCTGTCCGGCACCGAACGCCTGCATGGCGCGCCGCCTGCGGTGATGCTGGCGCGTCTGGTCAAGCGCATGAAGGATGAGCTGGGGCTGACCGGCTCCATCGGTTTAAGCCACAACAAGTTTCTGGCCAAGGTCGCCTCGGACCTGGACAAGCCGCGTGGGTTTTCCGTGATCGGGAAGGCCGAGACGGCTGACTTCCTGCACGACAAACCCGTCAGACTGATCTGGGGTATCGGCCCGGCAGCGCAGGAATCGCTGGAGCGTGCCGGGATCCGTACCTTCTCGGACCTGCTGCGCTGGGATCAGGAGGCGCTGACCGCCCGGTTCGGATCGATGGGGTATCGCCTATGGCATCTGGCGCGCGGTCAGGACAAACGCCGGGTCTCGACCCATGAACCGATGAAGTCGATCAGCAACGAAACCACGTTTTTCGAAGACACCTCAAACCTCGAGATTCTGGATGGGCATCTGTGGCGCATGGCGCTGAAGGTCTCGGACCGGGCCAAGGCCAAGGATCTGGCGGGTCGGGTAGTGACGGTGAAGCTGAAAAAGGCCAATCACAAGATCATCACCCGCCGCGTTTCGCTGCGCGATGCCACTCAGATCGCGGATCGCATCTACAGAACCGCGCGCGGGCTGTTCGATCAGGTCGGAGATCAGGGTCCCTATCGCCTGTTGGGATGCGGGTTGTCCGATCTGTGCCCGGCGGAGCAGGCAGATATCTCGGGCGACTTGCTGGACCCCAATGCGACGCGCAGGTCTCAGGCCGAGCGCGCCACGGATGAGATTCGCAAACGGTTTGGAACCGATGCAATCGTGAAAGGCCGCGCGCTACGGTAACGCCTATTCCGCCGCCAGCCGCTGGGGTTCGGAACCGATCTCGGCAATCTCGGCGATCACTTGCCGCAGTATCTTGGAGAACGCCATGAAATTGGCATTGGGCGAGATCGTGTCTTCGTTCATGTAGATCGAGCGGTCGATCTCAACCTGAATCGCGTGTTGTTGACGACCGGGGCGGCCGTAGGTTTGGGTCACATAAGCCCCAGCAAAGGGCGCATTCCGCGCGACGACCAATCCGGCCGTGGAAAAGGCAGCCTCAATTCGGTCCACGATCTCGGTTGATGCCGATGCACCGAAACGATCGCCCAGCACGATCTCGGGGCGTGTGTTGCGCGCGGTGCTGGCCATGGCCACCGCCTCATGTGGCATCGAATGGCAATCGACCAGAATCGCCTGCCCGAATTTCGCATGTGACTCCGCCAGCAAAGCCTTGAGGCGGCTGTGATAGGGGCGCCAATAGGTGTCGATGCGCAGGCGCGCCTCATCCATGGTCAGTTTGCCACGATAAATCGCCCGCCCATTTGCCACCACGCGGGGAATCACCCCCAGCCCCGAGGCCACGCGCGGATTGTGCCCTTGCCGTTTGGCCCCCTGAATTAAGGCCGGGTCCAGCTCATCCGCGCTGCGGTTAAGGTCCAGATAAGCCCGTGGCATCGCCGCCTTGATCAACGGCGCCCCGAAATCCGAGGCCGAGGCAAAGAGCTGATCCACAAAGGCATCTTCCGAGGATCGAATCACATCAGACCCCAAAACCGAGCGCTTCAGAAACGCCTCTGGATAGTCACGGCCACTATGCGGCGATGAAAAAACAACGCATGAACTGCGGTTTTCGGGCATATCCAGAAAATAGGAAGGGTTCTTCATGGTCTCTCCGTGTTCAGGATTAACATAGACTGGAAAATAGTTCTTCCAAACCCCTTGAACCCCTTTGCGACTCCTTTTATAGACCCCGCTACCGGCGCGGGTATCCGCGCCCCATTTCGTTATGGGGCAGGACACGCAAAGGGACGTGGGCGGTTAGCTCAGCGGTAGAGCACTTCGTTGACATCGAAGGGGTCACAAGTTCGATCCTTGTACCGCCCACCATCTATTCACTGCCTCGGCTTGCCGGGGCACCCGACAAACCCAGGCGCTGGCCACGTCTTTGATGAAGGCGCCGCAGATTGGAGACAGACCCATGAAGGTCAAGAACTCGCTCCGCTCGCTCAAGAACCGGCACCGTGATTGCCGTATTGTGCGTCGCAAAGGCCGCGTCTACGTGATCAACAAGACGCAGCGCAAGTTCAAAGCTCGCCAGGGCTAAGTACTGCACATATCTCTTCGAAAGAACCGCGCCTTTGTGTGCGGTTTTTTTGTGCCTGTTGGCTTCGTTTAGCGTCGCTAACCAAAGCGCCCCATATGTCGCACGATTTTTGTCGGGTTTTGCTTGCAAACCAAATCCAATGCGTTAATTGAGTGTTTAACTCGGGTTTACCCCGGTGGAATACTCAATGTTGGGAGCAATCATGTTTAAATCCACGACCTGTATCGCGGCTGGCCTTGCGGCCATGGTCGCCACGTCCGCAGCAGCAGAAGGCGAGTTGAACATCTATTCGTCGCGCCACTACGACACCGACGAGCGCCTCTATTCGGATTTCGAAGATGCAACCGGCATCACCATCAACCGAATCGAAGGCAAGGCAGACGAGCTGATCGCGCGCATGGAAGCCGAGGGCGTGAACTCCCCTGCTGATATTCTGCTGACCGTCGACACCTCGCGGCTTGCGCGCGCGAAGAACGCGGGCGTACTGCAGACAATTGACAGCGCCGTATTGGAAGAGCGTATCCCGTCGAACCTTCAGGACAGCGACAACCAGTGGTTCGGTTTCTCGCAGCGGGCGCGCATCATTTTCTACAACAAAAACGCAGTCTCCGAGCCGCCGCAGACCTATGCTGATCTGGCAGACCCCAAATACAAGGGCCAGCTGTGCATCCGCTCGAGCACCAATGTCTACAACCAGACCCTGCTGGCCTCGATCATAGAAAACGCCGGATCCGAAGCCGCCAAAACCTGGGCCGAAGGCGTCGTGGCCAACATGGCGCGTGACCCGCAAGGAGGAGACACCGACCAGCTGCGCGGCGTCGTCTCGGGTGAGTGTGACCTTGCCGTATCCAACACCTACTACTTTGCCCGTGCGATCCGGAAAGACGTCGATGGCGTCTCGGCCGAGCGTGACGTGATCGGCTGGGTGTTCCCGGATCAGGACGGCAATGGCGCGCATGTGAACCTGTCGGGTGGCGGTGTTGCCGCAAATGCGCCGCACAAGGAAAACGCCATCAAGTTCCTGGAATACCTGGCAAGCGATCAGGCGCAGCAGTATTTCTCGGCCGGAAACGACGAATACCCAACGGTTGAGGGCGTCGCCGTTTCCGAGTCCGTGGCCGAACTGGGCGATTTCAAAGCAGACGATGTCGATCTGTCTGCCGTTGCCAAGAACCTGCCCGAAGCGCAGAAAACCTTTAACGAGGTTGGCTGGAAGTAAGACGCCTCCATACTTAGGAAGTATAAGGGGCGCGGTAAATTCCGCGCCCTTTTTCCTTTTGCAATATTATATTTTAAAGCTACTATTCTCACATGCGGAAATTTCTCTCATAATTGATCAATGCTGGATTCCCTCGCAAACCGCCTTGCCATTCGCCTGAAAGAGCTGCGCCAAAGCCGCGGCTGGTCATTGGATCAGCTGGCGGACAGTAGCGGTGTCAGCCGGGCAACCCTGTCGCGTATGGAAAAGGCTGGGGTCAGCCCGACGGCAGAAACACTCGGCCGACTTTGCGCCGCTTACGGTTTGCCAATGTCGCGTCTGCTGATGATGGTCGAGGACAGTTTCGACCCCAAGGTCCCGTTTGAACGACAACCCGAATGGAGAGATCCGGAAACAGGATTCACGCGCCGATCCGTCTCGCCCCCTTCAACCGGGTTGAGCGGTGAGGTGCTGGAATGTCACCTGCCGCCGGATACCGTGGTTCGGTACGAAACGCCTCCTAAGCCGGGGCAGGAACACCACCTGATCGTTCTGGATGGAAGCCTGACGCTCACCGTGGACGGCACGGCACACGCGCTCGGTGGAGGAGACTGCCTGCGATACCACCTATCCGGCCCGACACAATTTGAAACCGGCGCCACCCGAGGCGCGCGCTACATGCTGGTGCTGATATGATCACAAGACTGACCGATTCCACCTTCGACGCGGCACTGAATGACCTGACCGACATCCTGCATGGTTGCGTGCATGCGGGCGCGAGTATCGGGTTCATCTTGCCGTTCCACCACGCAGACGCCCAGCGCTATTGGGAGACTCGCGTTCGCCCTGAATTGCAAGCAGGGGCGTTGGACCTGTTTGTTGCAGAAAGCGGAGGACGTATCCTTGGGACGGTGCAATTGGTTCCGGCCTCCATGCCCAATCAACCGCACCGCGCCGATGTCGCCAAGCTTTTGGTCCATCCCGACGCCCGACGCCAGGGTCTGGGGCGCAGTTTGATGAACGCACTCTTTGCCCGCTCATCTGAGCTGGGCAGAACAATATTGGTGCTCGACACACGCAGCACCGACCCATCGCGGATTCTCTACCAAGGCCTTGGCTTTCAAACCGCAGGAGAGATTCCGAACTACTGCCGCAACCCGTTCGAACCCGCGCTGGAGCCGACAACCTTCATGTTCAAAGACCTCAACCAAGCGCCAAAGCCATAGACCGGAGACGCACTTTGAGTTGATCTGTCCAGGTCGTCAGGTTTTCGGACGGAAAGCAGGCGACCCTCGCGACGGATCAAACGGGACTATTTGAACAGAGGCCATGGGTGCCTCGTATCAAGGAATGAGCGAACCGTGCTTGTGTGACGCAATCACCCCGCAGTTCACTTTTCGATCTTGGTGATCTTAGTACCCTGAAGACCGGCGCCTGCCATAAGCCCTTCTTGCCCAAAGATGATTGGCACTATGTCGCCCTGCAGATCGTTTGTTCCCATCGACGCCGACCAGCCTTCGTCACCGCCAACGAGCGTGGGGCCACTGCCGACCTCCCACCCATCATTGTTCTGCATATAGGCAAGGGCGTCGGAGTTGAGGAAAAACAGAGCGTAAGAGAAATGCTGAATGCCCGCCTGAAAACCATAGGACGCACCGGCAATATTGTAGTACCCGGTCGTGACGCCGTTTTCACGCATCGCGCCTTCTCCAAACTGACCTCCAACCATCAGGCCGCCTTTGGTGATCCTGGGAAAAACCAAAATAGCGACTGCTTTGTTGGACAAATCCGCCGCCTCAGGGGAACTCGCGAGAAGTTGCGCCAGTGCTGTATCTACACTGGCGTCGATCTCAGACGCAGTCGCACCGTCCGCCGCATGTAGTACGGTCTCGCCTGCCGATTCAGCGACATCCCCAACCTTTTTGGCCGCATCAGAAACCCCTTCTGTCACTTTGTCCAAAAAGTTCTGTGCGTTTGCGGGCGAACTGCTTGAAAAGTGGAAAAAAACCACCATCGCGATGAAAGCCAAAGGCATAAAGCGCAGCATTTCTTCCTCCTCTCGATTGTTTCAGAACCGTAGCTGAGACCCTTCGAGGTGAAAACCCATTGGCTGGTAAGTAGTACGATCGCTGGCTTAAAACGGCTTTGATATTCGAATCCGCCAGCCTTCGACCGATTGTTTTCACAAGTGAATTTTCGCGGCCAGCCTAGTTCAGATACCGGTTGCGGAGGGTTTCAAAATCTGCGTCCGTCAGCCCAAGGCCCTCACGCAGGTAGTCGTCGACCGAGCCATAGCTAGCCTCAACGCTCTTGTAGAACTCATCAAGATAGGCCTCTCGCACCCCCAGCGATGGCCAGACTGCCTCCGGCGTCATATTTGTCCCTTCGGCCGCATTGACCTCGGCCGCGATCTGTTGGGCCTTGTTGTCCGCGTCCTTGAGCGTATTGCTCATCATGAAATCCGATTGGATCTCGTCTTTGGAAACACCAAGCGCTGTCAGGACGAGCGCGGTCGCGACACCGGTACGATCCTTGCCGCCCGAACAATGATACAGAACCGCCTCACCCTCGGGCTGGTCCAGCAACACGTCGAACAGATCTCGATACTCTTCGGTGTAGTCAATTGCGATATAGCCAAAAGCCCCTAAGAACAAACCATCTGTTTCTGCTTCGGTTGCCGTGCCGGTCTTGATGCTGGCCCGCATATCATCAATCATCTGGCTTTCATTCTCCATCACCGGGAAATTGTGGCGCGCGGGCCCCTCTCCTTCGGGCCATTGCGCGGGATGCGCCGTTGCCTCGGACGTTGTTCGCAAATCAACGATTGCGCTAACGCCCATGTCGTCCAGGAGCTGCATGCTGGGTGCGCTGATCTGATCGATCTCACCGGATCTGATGAGCTGTCCAGCCCGTACGGTGCGACCGTCCTGCGTTGTCAGGCCACCCAGTTCGCGTGTATTCAAGACACCCTCTAGTGGTATGGCACGATCTTCGGCCGCGAGAACAGGATGAAAGGTACCGGCGACAAACAGCAGGGTCGCAGCACCGATAGATCTGAAAAGACTCATGTCTCTCTCCATTGCTGTATCGAGCGGGACTGTGATCGACGCGCCCAGAAGAGCGCGCCGTTGAAGGCTATTCTTGCCAGCTCATGAACACCTCGCGGGCCTCTTGGCTTTCAGGGCGCAGGTTTTCGATGCCGCCATAGGGGATATCCTTGCCGATCTCGGAGTTTGGATATTTAGCGATCATTTTCTGATGGCGCTTGATCATATCTTGGAACGAGGCACCGGCCCAAAGAGAGTATCCAACCAGCGGGTGTTCTTCGCGGGGGTCGCGATAGACGTTATAGGTCGGCGCTGCAGCCCCGGGGGCGCCGGGCGCGGGCAGATGCATCTTGAACTCTTGCTTAACGACCGAACGCAGAACCGGCCCCTCATAAACATACACGTAGTCGCGGCGGCCATTGCCCTCACCCTCAAGAAGCAGGGCGGTCTGGTCGATACCGTCAATCACCCGGTCGCGCGGGATGAAATCCGTTGCACCTGCGATGCGGGCCATCGTCGTGTAGATATCCGAGACGTGAAAGATGTCACCGGCAGCACTGTCGGCTTCAATCACTCCGGGCCAGCGAATGAAGCCATCTGTGCGGACGCCGCCCTCAAGATGCTGGGTCTTGCCGCCGCGATAGATCAACTGGTTCAGGCCCGACGTCCCCTCGTAATGATACATCAACCCGTTATCCGCCATGATCATGACGATGGTGTTGTCGGCCTCGCCGGTCTCATCCAGTTTGGCCAGCACCTCTCCGATCCAGCCGTCGAGCAGTTGCAGCTTGTCGGCATGGAAGCCGCCGTTCCGCGACAGCGCCTGATCCGGGTAGGCGAAGTTCAGCGGGTAAAGCGGCCAGTATTGCAGAAAAAACGGCTCATCCTGCGCGGCGACTTGTTCAATCTGCTCCAATGCCTGCGCCTGATAGCGTTCGTTCATCTGTTCGTACTTGGCCTGCGTCCATTCTTCGCCCGCTTCCATGTCAACTTCGCGCGCGGTGCCGCCTGCCTGTGCCTCGACACCGGTGACCAGACCATAGGGCTTGAACCGTTCATCCAGCAGAAACTGGTTGTTCTGCCCCGAGGAGTGATATCCCAGCATGTTGTTGGCCTCCATGGCCTCGCGGGTCATCAGGCTGAGTTGAACCTGCTGGTGCAGCGGAAAAACCGCGTAGTCAAAGCCCTGATTGTGCGGATAGGCTTCTTCGATATCGCCCTGATGCCACTTCCCTACATGCGACGTGTTGTAACCGGCCTGTTTCAGGATCTCCGGCAGGGTAACCTCGCTTGCGGGCAGTCCCTCGCCGACCAGGGCAACCTTAACCTCTTCCACTCCGGCCCGGATCGGGTGCCGACCGGTCAGCATGGCCGTGCGTGTTGGCGTGCAGGAGGGCTCCGTATACATGCGCATCAGCGACATGCCTTCACTGGCGAAGTCGTTGATATTGGGGGTCTCGATCCCCATCACATAGTTCATCTTGCGCTCGCCCATCTGGCCGAAGCTGATGTCGTCGATAAGAATATACAGAAAGTTCGGAGGCTTGCCGTCATTGGCCTCGCGGATCTCGGCCAACCTGGCCTCAATCTCAGCATCCTGCGCGTCCCATTGATCCCCGAACTGGGCCCGCAGGAATTCGAACTCACCATCATGAACGATCGCCTCTTGCTGCGCGCTTGCAGGCATGACGCCCAGCATGGCAAACAAACAGGCTGCGACACTCGTCTTACGTAAGGCTCTAGTCACTCTCGGACCTCCTTTTGACACTCGTAGATTCCAACGCCTGAACGATCAGTTCGTGGCATTTCGCGGAAAGGGATTGATTTGACCGTTTTGCCAGCTCTGAAAGCTGGCAATGTTCTGAAGGCGTCAGGAACGTCACCACACGTTCGGATCGGGCATCCCCCTTCGGTAGCCGAGGGCGGCCCATTATCGTATCGCTTGAAGACTCCGGCTTCACTTGACATTCCACCTATCGAATTCGTTACATTACCGGTAAACTGTCAGGATTTGGGGGTGGACCACATCAAGAATTCGCCAAATATGCGAAACGCAGCACCGTCCGGTTGGGGCGGAGCGTCACCGGCGATGGCCCTATCTCTTGATCATCCAAACAGAATCGGAGAGCTCACGCCTTGGGAGATCGACTTTCGGCAGCTCGATCCCGGTCGGTTGTCCACAGCGATAACCGTGCGTTCAGGACAGGCTGTTTCTGCCCTCAACATCGCGATGAACCAGCGTGTCCACCAGCGTGGTGTCTCGCCTGACGGATGGAAGACGTTTGGAATCCCCACGCGCGGTGCAATCGAAAAGTGGCAGGCAAAAGACGTCACGGACAGCGCCTTTCTGGTCTTCGGTGATCGGGATGGCTTTGATGGCATCACGACCGCAGGGTTTTCAGGAAGCGTTGTTTCGTTTGCAACCGAAAGGCTAGAAAAGCTGGCCGAAACCTGCGGGTTTTACATCGAGAGCAACGAACCGGAAGCCCGCAAATTGGGCACCAATGCGGGGTTGGCCAGCATGGCGCGACTGCAGGGGGCTGTCGTCCGGTTGCTGAACGACGCAACTGCCATCTGGTATCAGGACACTGAAGAGGCGCTGATGCTTGAGGCCCTCAAGATCTTGACCGATACGAGCGCGTATTTTGAGAAAAGCCAAGCCGAAACCAGGCGGCGCGCCCTGAGCCGCGCAATTGATCTGATGCTTGCCAATCTGGAGGACCCGATCTCAATCGAAGAGATCTGCAAAGAATGCGCGGCCTCGTGGCGCACATTGGACCGCGCCTTCAAGGAACAATTCGGCCTTGGCCCGAAGTCTTATTACATGCGGCTCCGGCTAAACCGGGTTCGCGAGGACCTGCTGAACAGATCCTTCGATGGCTCAATAGCGGATGCTGCCAACCGCCACGGGTTTTGGCATATGGGCCAGTTTGCGAAAGACTACCGGCTATTCTTTGGTGAGTTGCCTTCGGATACAAAGTGAGGTGTCGGCTTTAGGATGGCATCAATTGCATTGATCATACCTGTAGTCCCCGTATTCCAGCCAGTTTGCCGAGCCTTCGCTAAAAATCAGAAACTCGGATCTGTCTTCCCCAAGCAGGGCAACGACAAATCCGGCGGGCGGCTCATAGTTTCCGAAGTAGCTATAGGCCGTCATGGCTCTGATCGACTCCCCATTGACCGTTACTCGCGCGTCCCATTCTCCCTCCGGGTTGTCCAAAATTACGGGTTCGATAACTCGCTCTACCGCTCCGCCACCACAATAGACGATACCTTCTGGGGGTTCGTAGGAGGCCCCCTGGCTAGCACCTGAATCGCAGGCGGAACGAAGGGAACGAATTGCCGCGCTGGAACCTTTCAAGTCAAAGATTCCGTAGCTGACATCTTGATCGATTATCGACAGACTAACTGAAGCATTGGCCGCAAGTTGGTCCAGTACAAATCCATAGTCCTGTTGACTATTGAAAATGACCTCGACGGGATAATTGTCGACGATCTGCACGTCCGCGTTTTCTGCGCCAACCTGAAATGCGCCAACTTCGGTGGTGCCGTTCTTCAAAAATCGAATGGAGAGCCCCTGCTTATCCACAATGTCCTGGCTGTCCTCATATCCGGCCGGAGCAAAGCGGATACGATTACACTGAAGTTCCAGCGTCATGTTACCGGTCTGAATAAAAGCATTTGGGTTGGGCCCGGAACTGAACGACCACTCCGCTGATGCTGTGGTCGCCATACCCATCAGTAGCATTCCAATGGAAATCGTTTTGAAACTCATTTTCTCTCTCCATGGTGTTGTGGTTCGTATTGTCATTCAGCCAGAGTTTCCGGCCCGTTACCCGGGCAACAAGGTTAGGAAACAGGTGCGCCGTATTCGTTTGCGCCTTCTTGGGAAGGTCGCGTCAGCCACCAGATCATCAGGATGGACAGAACCAATTGAAGAATTGAGACAACAACAATACCGGTAACGCCCAGGACGGCCGCAGGTCCTCGCAATGCATCGGGGTTTTCGGTCCCTTGCTCCAATACCGAGAAGAACGCCACCCCACCCAGCATAACAAAAAGCGTTGTAATGCTGAGCGCCATCGGCAATAGCAAGTACCAGCCAGGTCGACCTGTATCATGCAACCTCCGCCAACCGGCGGCCAGCATTGGTATGAGAACGGCCAGTTGGAAAACCGAGGACAAAACCCGAGATCCCTGCCCCGTTTCGGGGTCGGTCCCGAATAGGATCGTGTCCAGCACAGCCAAAGCAGCACTCACGAGAACCACAAACAAGAAGAACCACCAGTATTCTGAGCGTATAGCCCGACCGGAGAACTGGAAGTATTTCGAGAAACACGTTTTGACGGCTTCACCAAATCCCATTTTTCAATCCTTTCTTCGTTTCTGCGCGGCCTCAGAACGCCTCGCGGACCCAAAAGCACACCTTCGCCCTTCTGGGTTTTCCCGCCTTCTATTTTTGTTTGAACGCCAAAAACCTATCTTTCAAAAAGGTAGCGAAATTTACGCGCGGAAAAAATGTTGATTTATGAAAAATAAGATTCAAACATGCGAATTCGACTAAGCTTTATTTGACCCCCGTTGTTATCGGCCCCGGCAATCAACTCAATATCGTTCTCCCGACCAATCCGTTGGCGACAAGTCTTTGGGATAGGTAAGCACCGGATCGAGCTGTGCTCAATTGGCTGAATAGAAGCGGGCGCTTCAAAAAGGAGCATCCAATTTCACTAGATTCGATGGACCCTGATGGAGAAGAAAATGACCAAAAAGACAGTGATGATTGCAGGCACAACTTTGTTCGCGTTGCTTGCGGCATGTGACGAAACGAGTACGTCCAGCGCGTCTGCCGAACCCACACCCGCTCAGCAGGCATGTTTGCGAGATGTGGCCAAAACCACGAACAATTCGCAAGTCGTTGTGCTCTCATCCGCGTTTAGCGAAGCTGGAACACAAGTCACTGTCGGCGTTGGTGAGGATCGTGCTCCTTGGAATTGTATTGCTTACACGGATGGAGCGACAGCTGGTATCGAGTTCCTGGGCGACGAAGGCGCATTGTAGTCTGTTCGCTGTGTATCTCGAAAGCACCAGTCGAGATCAAAATTGAACGACGGTTAGCTCAGACATTCAAACCTCGTAATAGGATTGGGTTCTAACATGCTCAATCATGCTAAGGTTGTGGAAAATGCCCGTATCAAACTCGGTTGTATTTGCGATCATCTGCACTTTTGTGGCTATTGTATCGATCCCAAAATACAGCATGGCCCAAACTTGGGACATAGCATCCCAGCACTCTGTCAGTGGAGTAACGGTGTATGATACGGATGAGCTGTTAACGTTTGCAGGTCAGTTGGCATTTGATCGGTCAGGGCGCATCACAGCGGTGGATGTCGCATCAACGATCACGCAGATCTACCGAGAAGACGGTTACTTCTTGGCTGAGGCCTGGCCTGGTCCCGATGGGCAGAGCATTGTTGTTGATGAAGGGCGTATTCAAACCATCGAAATTGAAGGTGTAGATACGCGCACGTTCCAAACCTTGGAAAAGATCTTTCGCCCCCTCACCACCGCATATCCAATAACTCTCAAACGATTTGAGCGGGCGGTTATGCTGGCCGAGGACATACCCGACTTGGACGTGTCGACCGAACTTGATTACCCGGATCAGGGCGGTGCGCGGCTGAGGGTATTGGGAGAGCCCCTGCGCAAACAAGCCGGCAGTGCGACACTCGACAACCCTCCGCGAGAGCTTGGAGAGGCGCTCAGTTTTTATGTCGTACAAGAGTTTTATTCGACGCTGACCGTCGGGGATTTGCTTCGATTTGAGGGGTCAGGCAACTACAATTGGGACAAAGACGACGAACACTCATTGTGGGGCGCTGTTACCTATCGCACGCCGCTGAACAGCAATGGTCTGTACGGTGAGATTTTCTACGGAAACATAAACGCAAAACGTGACCTCTCGGGGGATTTTGCAAGAACAGATGTTGATGGCGAGAACTTCACCGTCGCGTTGGGGTATCCCGTGATCCGCGATGTGGCCCGCTATGGGTACCTTCTGCTGGATTATCGCATTTCCGAAGCGGACTCAGTCAGTGGTGGCGTTCCACTGTCCAGTGACGCAAGTGTCGTTGGCCTGACATATCTCTACGGCCAAAACTATCCAAAAGGACAAGCTCTGGAAGCGGGGCTAACCTTGTCTTTTGGTGACAATGACAACGACACGACAGACGCGAATTTTGACGACGGAGACTCTTCGTTCTGGCATCTGCGGGGCGGCATTGGATACGAAAGCCCGCTAACGAGCTTGTCGCCCAACACAGCTTGGCGCACTGAGATTTGGGGGCAGTACACCACCGACCGGCTGCCCTCGGTCGAGGAGTACTTTCTTGGTGATCGTTATGCTTTGCGTGGATATCGGTTCGACGAAGTGGATGGTGATTCCGGGATTTCCGCGATTTTCGAAGTGTCTCACTCCTACTTTCCAAGTTCCCAAAGCATTCATCGCTTAACGCCTTTTGTCTTTTTCGACGTGGGCTACATCTCGAACAATGACCCAGCGAGTTTTGAAGTTAATAATGCTACACTGGCCTCAACAGGTCTGGGTTTGGACATTGAGTTTAAGCAAAACCTATTCCTGTCCGGATATGTCGGTGTCCCTTTGAGAGACGGTCCCTTGACCGACTCTGGCGATCCTGGCGCGTATCTTGCTCTGACAACAAGTTGGTGAGGATGTTATGAAACGGAACCACATTGCTTTACTTTCCGCAGCTTGTTTGGTCGCGGAGCTGGTCGCCACGCAGGTCGTCGCCCGCGGCAATCATTACGGGTGGTGCCGTGGCGTAGGGAACCCACACCAATCGAGCCAAGGATGCGGGCAGGCCGGCGGGCAAGGGGCAGGCAATCAAATTTCCGGTCCAACGCAGCCGGTGGCAAATCAGTTGCCACCTCAGGGAACGCCGCAAACGCCCACCTCCGTTGCTGTGCCGGTCCTTGCGCCGGGCGCGGTCCCGAATGCAATTCCCGGTCGGGTTCCTATCGCGACGCCAATAGCGATTCCCGGTCAAGTTCCAACGCCGATCGTAGCGCCGACGCTCGCTCCGCCCTTGGTGCCAAATCCAACACCAAACCAGGTTCCGACAGCCGTTCCCAATCAGGTTCCACCATTGGCTAATGTGCCGCCGCAAGTTCCGACTGCGACTCCTAATCAAGTTCCGATAGCTGTCCCTGGTCAGGTTCCGCCTCAACCTAATGTGCCGCCCCTTGTGCCAACAGCGACACCCAACCAAATACCTGTCGCAGTTCCTGGTCAGATCCCGCCTCAGCCTACCGGTCAAACTGCTGTGCCACCGCTTGTCCCAACCGCGACTCCTAATCAGGTTCCCATTGCGGTTCCTGGCCAGGTTCCACAGTTGACGCCAAGACCCACGGCAACTCATGTAGCCGTCCCAGGACATCAGAATCCACAAGGTGTCGTGACAATCATGCGCCCAAGGCCAAGGCCAACAACCGGTACTGCTCAGCAACCTGGC
Source organism: Ruegeria sp. CL3 (assembly GCF_056536505.1). Lineage (NCBI taxonomy): Bacteria > Pseudomonadati > Pseudomonadota > Alphaproteobacteria > Rhodobacterales > Roseobacteraceae > Ruegeria > Ruegeria sp. CL3. The sequence goes on from NZ_JBQFPT010000011.1 coordinate 24,243, forward strand.
GCAACACAAGTGACCCACCATTTAACCCATCAAAGCAATTCAAAGAAACACGATCACGTCGCAGCAACACCAGGACGGCATGACCCGCACGACCTACCAAGATTCCGCAACGCGGCGGCCAAGGAAAACTGGGAATGCGTTGCCAGCGGATTTGGACAGCGTCGTCATGATGCTGGGCGAGGCGTTTTGTTGAACAGCGGGGCGTTGCGGCATCTCGGAAACGTGGACGCCATGGCACGCGATGTACCAGCGCGGCATCCAAAACACTCTGGCTGCATTATTTCGGTCAAACGAAAGCAGCGTTGACCCGGTTTGGTGGGTTTTAGTGCGCTTGTAGCACTTGGCGCATCTTTAAGGTCATGTAGGTGCGGGCACAACGCTGCGCCTCTGAAACTGATTGCATTCAGACAATAAAGGAGCCCGCGCTTTTGCCCGGAGATACGGAAACTGAGATTCCAGGGAATTCGTTTCCGGCCATTGCCTTGGCGCATCCGTTCTCAGCGTCACTACCAACGGGCACAGCTGGATGATCTGCGGCGACCATCACATTGGTCACGCCACGACAGCCACGCTGACGGATCATGCGATCAACCTGCCCATGCACAGCAAAGGCATCCGCGACGACACGCTGAACCGTTCCTGGAGTGCTTGGGTACCGGAACGCATTGTCTGCATCACACTGTCCAGATCCCTCGGGAATTGCCGCGACCGGGCTTTTGCGCTGTTGGGAAAAAGCGGGCAAGCGACCGCGACTGAATGAACAGGCCCGTGACCGCAATCGTCCTCTCTGGCGCGCGCCGTGCACCAGATCATGGCCCATCGGTTGTGCAGACGGTCTTTCTGGAAGATACCCTCAAAACGCTCCGGCTCAAAGAGCTTGGTCAGATGCGCGAGCGGGTCGCCCTGGTACGCCAATGGATTGCGGTTACCAAATGCTCCGAATTTGGCGCTGACCAGCTTCCATTTTTTCGAAGCAATTCGGCATGTTTTCCCTCTCCCCCTAACAGAAGCGCGAGAAGCCGCTCCTACACGTGATCACGGCATCCATGTTGTTAAAGACGGTCGCGTAAAAGTTGCTCTGATTGGGAGCGGATGACATCACGAATCTGATCGGAGCGGTTTTTGAACCAGCGCTCCGCTGCGCTGCAGATTTCACAAAGCGGTCCTTCGGCAAGCCCTGCCCTATGCCCCATCTTCATAGCGCTTTCGTTCTGCATCCGTTGCATAGCGCCACTCCGCGCGAAGTAGGTCCATTCGCCGAGGAATACTGTCTTCAAGGACCTCCGCCTCAATGATCCGCTCTGTCCGAAAGTAACGAAAACCTTCTCGCATCTCGCACCATGCGGCGATGATGCGGCTGGTGTCTCGGTAACCCAGCAGTATGGGCCATATCACACGATGGGTCTTTTGGCCTGAGTGGTCTGAATATTTTAAGGCTATCTTTTTACGACACCGAATGGCCAGACGAATGGCCGCCGCGCCGAGTACTTCATCCGGCTGAGTGACGGGCGCGACGCTGACCGCCGGCTGAAGAAACGACGTCCGGTACTTGTCAGGTGCGACAGCTTCAAGCTTGGTGATCAGCTTCTCAGCCGCTAGCGCAAGCTCGGGTTCGCCTCGGGTCTGGACCCACAGCACACCAAGCGTAACGGCCTCGATCTCATCCGGGGTGAGCATCAGCGGTGGCATATGAAAGCCGGGCTCCAACACATAGCCGACCCCGGCCTCGCCATTTATTGGCACGCCCTGCCCCATCAGCGCAGCAATATCGCGATACACCGTGCGTTTGGTCACGCCCAGTTCCTCACCAATGGACTGGGCTGAGATCGGGCCTTTGGCGCGCCTCAGAATCTCGATGACTTCAAATAGCCTGTCGCCGCGCCTCATGTGATCTCCTTTCTAAGAAACAGATCATACTGACACCATGCTGACAACACGCTGTCAGCATAGGCGCGGTAAAAGCAGGAAAGGCTTCAACCAAGGAGATCAGAATATGAGACGTTTCATTGCCTTAACCCTCGCCGCTGTTCTGCCAACCACACTCGCAGCGGAGTCTTCCGAGCGGCGGGGAATTGCGACGATCATGGCCATGGGCGCCTATGTGCCGACCGACAACATGGAGGAATCGGAGGCCTTCTACCGCGCCCTGTTCGACAGTGAACCGACAATCGGGCTACCAGAATTTGTGGCGTTTGACGTGGCTGATGGCTGGTTCGCGATCGTGTCACGGGATAAGTACGCACCGGGGGCCGAGGCAGGTTCGGGCGCGGTTCCCTACCTGCAATCCGCCGATCTGGAAGTCTTGCACGCCCGTGCCATTGCCGCCGGAGCGACCACCCCGGAGATCATTGAAGAGCCGGGGATCCACCTGCTCAAGATCACCGATCCGAACGGCCAACTGATCGAGTTCTTCAGACTGACCCATCAGTGACGCTCTTAACACTCCGCACTATCTCAACGGACATCGCATCATGCAAATGAACTACTTCGTCGTCGGTGCCAACGACATGGCCGCCGCAACGCACTTTTATGACCAGCTTTTTGGTCAAACGGGTGTGGAGCGTGTCTCGCCCACCGACAGAATGACATACTGGCTCGGACCTGGCTTTGCCTTTGCAGTCGCCATCCCGTTCGACGAAAACCCGGCCACCTATGGAAACGGAACCATGGTCGGCTTCAGCGTCGGGTCGGCTGAAGAGGTCGAAAGGCTGTACGCATTGGCCTTCGAGCTTGGTGGCACAAGCGAAGGCGAACCGAACCAACGTGGACCGCGCTTTTCGGCCTATGTCAGGGATCTGGACAGCAACAAGATTTGCCTCTCCGCCTGAGCGCAGGTCGCAAGTGCAGTTTCCGATCGAAAGGAGAAGGTTTTTAAGCTCGTTCTTTTGGGCGCGAATGGGCGGACAGGTAAGCTTGCCCTCGATGCTGCGCTCGCAAAGAATTTAGTCGTTACAGCGATCATTCGTTCTGCAGACAAGGCACCCGATCTCAAGAAAGACTGCACGTGGATGTCGGTGAACCCTGTGACCCTATGTTCCTCGCACCAGTGTTTCGCGACCATGGCGCCGTTACTTCGACCTTGGGCGGTCAGCTGCCTTCGAAAGGCGCGACATCGGTGTATTAACGATCTGCGGTCGCCATCGTAGAAGCTGCGTCTCGGGTTAGCCGTTTGACCCGTATGGCCAGACTAGGTTTAGAATTAAGATTGCCACAAATAGGGTGACAAGCTTAAGCACTGTTGCTTTTCGTTTCGGCATGTTCGCAAAAAGTGGCGTCTGTTCGAGGCCCCAGAGGACAGCAAAGCAGATTGCTACGGTGACAATCATATGTGGTATGTCAAGGCTCACAGCGTTCCTTTCAAATAACTGAAATGATGTCTATTGGCGTCGTTTTGTGCGACGGCAAAGCAACGTTAGGATTACAAGATTGAGCGCCGGAGCCAGACTCGCAAGCCACGGGCGCCAAGTCTCCGGAAAACCATCTGTCAAAAGAACCCATGGCAATCCTATGGGCAGCAGGAAGATACCGGACAAAGGGTCTCGCTGCTGACCAAAAAGCCCGAAGGTGCCGACCAGAAACAGCGCGAGTGCAATGAGGTACAAGACCCCAACGGTTCGAACAACCCAACGACAGGCATTTGCCGATCCTGACACTGCTTAATCTCTTCGGTATGTGTAAGTGAAATTCACCGCGTGCCGCTGTCAGATTAGTTGCACGCCGGATAGTTCGCGCGATCCGCTTCCGACACGTCCACGGGGCATTCGGTGTTCCGGTTTGCTTCGGAAATATCCGCTTCCGTGGTGAAGGATTTCTCTTCTACACATCCTGCCAAAACGACGAGCAGTGTTGCGGCTGCAAGCATGTATTTCATGGAACTCCCTTTTAATCAGACAAAGTGTTCAGCCACGACCTAGAGCATTAGCAATCTGCGGCGGGCAGCATAGTGACATCCGAATAACGGCCATCGGCAGTCGCGATGCGTGCGCAGGCACCCGTGCTGCGGTTAAACCAGAAGGCAGTTAGACCGTCTGTCCGGATCAACTCATAGCCGAGGTTTTGTATGCCCATCTCGGCCTGACCGGCCCGCGCACCTTCAAATGCGGAAAGATCGGTGGAGCTTCCCACGGACGGTTGGTCAGTTGAAGGTGCCGTGGGGCTTGAAGTCTCAACGCAACCCGCCACTGCGCAGAGTGTCGCAAATGCACAAACCAGCATAAGCGGATTCTTCATGGATGCTCCAATTTGATACGGAGACTCTTCCGTAGTCATGTCATTCGATGCCAAAGATCACGTTGTAGGACTGTGCACCGTTGGAAGTGTTGTAGACCTCGATCACGTGATCTCCCGACTGCCAGAGCTGCCCACGATACTCTTGCGCCGCGTCCGTTTCATCGAGCAGCACAGACCCGTCCGGATTATAGATTACATAGGTCATTCCGGGTCCGTTCGCGGCGAGACGGAAATAAAGGAACTGACCGTCGCGCGCACCCAGGATATACCGCCGGCTCTCTTGTGGCAGGAGAGAGCCGGTCAGCTCCGCACCGGAAGTGCCACTTGCGAACTGCACGCGCTCCGTGCTTGGCGCGCCTGTGCCAGAAGAGCCCGCTATCGCACCACCGCCGTCATCTGCGGCTTGTGCAACGCTCAATTCGGCAACCTGACCATCGTTTGAGACAAGGCATCGCCAGGTTGTTTCGCCTCTATCTTGCAACATGACAAGCGAGTTTGCTTCAGAAAACTCGGTAGAGAGCACCGTACCACCTTGTCCATCTGGCCCACCTACAACGCGCAATTGATCGATACAGCCGTCAATTGCTTCCTGCCCAACATCCGCGGCAGCCGCAAGCGTTGGCAAAGCACAAATACATACAGTCAAAAACGTCAATCGCATTAGATAAAACTCCCAATGGAACCGCAGAAAAATTATAAATACTAAAGCAATGCAAACTGTCGCACGCAATAATGCAATAATAATGTGAACACCGCTCCTGACTCAAAGCAGACAAACAACTCACAAGTCACTCAGCGAATTTTGCGATTGTTCGTTGGTGTTGTGGGCGTCAAAAAAGATCGTTTTTGGCGCGCTTCCCGAATGCAGACGTTCTTGCGCAGTGCAGCACCCGGCAAAGTGGGCTCACAACCGACTTCAGAGTCAGCGCAGCATCTGTAGTGGTGTGTCGGGTTGGCTCATCTTGGGCGGCACAAAGCTGCCCTACGTAGCTGAGTCTGTATGCCGCGTCGCGGCCCATCAAAGGAGACGTTCACTGCGCTAATGTGGCCTAACGCTGCGTGCATTCGCACATCGCGGTCACAGGTCTCTTCAAAGACAAATCATCAAATACGTGCAGCTAATTGGCAAGTTGCGCAATTCTAGAATGCTGGGGCAAGAACCGACCTAGTCGGTTGGTCTGAATGTAAAGATATTCTGTCGCCTTTCATTAAAGATCATCCCGTTTTGAATGCGTATTCTTGATTAGTGATGCGTATCCCAGCATGATCCAAAGATGTCGGTCGAAATTGTAAAGTGGTTGAAAGATCTCGAACTGAGCCAGTACGCAGATGTTTTTGCGGCAAATGATATCGATGCGCGTGTTTTGCCACTTCTGTCAGACGACGACTTAAAAGAGCTCGGGGTGAGCCTTGGCCACCGCAAGATCATCCTCGCCGCAGTGCAAGAGCTAGTCGGACAACAACGTGCGACCTCGTCCCCACACGCCTATCGTGAACACCCGCCGGAAAACGCAAATGCGGCCATCTCAAACCATTCACAAAGTGACGATCCGCTCAAAACCAAGCATAGTGAGCCAGCCACTGCTGAGAAGCGCCACGTAACCGTTTTGTTCGCCGATCTGGTCGGCTCGACGGAACTCACCAATCGTTTCGACCCCGAAGATATGCGGGGCTTACTACAGAACTACCAAGACGCCGTTGCGGGCGCTGTAAGTCGATATGGTGGCTATGTTGCAAAATACTTGGGCGACGGTCTTCTCGTGTTTTTTGGCTGGCCGAGGGCCTACGAAGATCACGCAATTCGGGCGATCAAAGCCGGTCTTGAGGCCGTTCATCGCGTCAGCGAACTCAAAACCCCGGACGGAGAGCGCTTGTCAGTAAGGCTGGGTATTGCGAGTGGTGATGTCGTCGTCGGCGATAACATCGGTGAAAACACATATGAAGAAGGGGCCATGACCGGCCCAGTTGTCAATCTTGCGGCGCGAATTCAAGAATTTGCGGAACCAAACTCGGTCGTGTTGTCGGCAGAGGAAACTGAGACAGCTTTGCATCGGATATTTGAATACAAATCTCTTGGGAAGAAAGAACTAAAGGGTTTTGCTGAGCCTCGTACTCTGCTGAAAGTGGTGTCGGAACGCAGTGCGGAAAGCCGGTTTCGGGCCGCACATCGCGATGATGTCGACAGTGTTATGATCGGCCGGGACTACGAAAAGGGTATTCTGCTGCAATCATGGCAACGTGCCCAGAATGGTCATGGAGAGGTTGTGCTGCTGTCCGGTGAAGCCGGGATTGGGAAATCGCGACTTACAGAGGAATTCCTCGCAGATATCACCGCGAATGACCAGGCTGATATCATAAGGCTGAATTGTTCTCCTTATCTCAGCAGTAGCCCCTTTCATCCGGTTGCCCAACGGATATCTCAGGACGCAGGTGTCGAACCGGACTTCGATGACAATCTGATCCTTGAACATGTCAGGAAGATGCTGGAAAGACGGCCGGGACTGGACTGGGAACAAGTTCTACCTGTCTTCGCAGCTTTGGTCGCACCTCGTAGTGCGCTGGCCCAAAAGGTGCTCGAGATGTCGCCGCAGGAGCAGCGCGACATCACAATCCAAACTTTGATTCACACAGTGCAGGTGCGATCAGACGTGTGCCCGGTTGTTCTGTGTGTCGAAGATGCGCATTGGATCGATCCTTCCACACAAGCCTTGTTGGAGCGCTTTAAGTCGATTTCCAGCGACCTTCCTCTGATGATCCTGATTACCCACAGGCCTGGGTGGGAATTGGCCCGAGACGATGGGGACACGCACGTTCAGTCTCTTGTACTGCGCCGGTTCGATTCTGCGCATGTTTCACACCTCGTCGAAAATATCACAGGGAAGAAACCGGACGATGCCCTGATTGCTAAAATCATTGAAAAGACCGACGGTGTACCTTTGTTCGTGGAGGAATTGACGCGAACGATTGTGGAAGCAGGTGAGCAAGGGCAAATCCATATACCCTCGTCTCTGAAAGGCGCGTTGATGGCGCGTCTTGATGCGGTTTCGCCTAAGGCAAAACAGGTCGCGCTTACAGGATCTGTTATTGGCAGAGAGTTTGAGCCTAGCATTTTGAATGCGGCGATGCGCGTTGCAGATTCTGATATCAAAACTTGCCTCGAAGAACTTTCGCGAACAGGCATAGTCTTCGAAAGCGGGCACAATCGCGGGCACTTTGTATTCCGTCATGCCCTTATCCGCGATACCGCCTATCAGTCCATGCTGAGCTCAACTCGAAAACAACAGCATGCGGATGTGGCGCGTGCGTTGATGCAGACAAGGTCCGCCGAGATCGAGCGTCGTCCCGAACTGGTCGCCCGACACCTTTCAGAAGCTGAGGATTGGAGGGCTGCGTTCGAAAAATGGCAAATTGCGACAGAGATGGCGTTGGCGCGATCTGCCAGCCAAGAGGCGATGACAAACGCCAGAGAAACGCTGCAAGCTGCTGAAAAACTTGGATCAGACTCCAAAACAGAATTGATCAAAGGCAAAATACTGGTTGGCCGCAGCCACGACAGCCTGGGCCAATTACCTGAAGGGATTGCAGTTCTGAAAGACGCCTCCAACGCGGCGCGGGCGGTGAACGATGTGGAATTGGCTGCTGACGCGGCCAACCACTTCGCCGACTCATGCATGATGTCCAGCGAAAGGCATAATGAAGCAATCGATCTCTGCGATAATGCGCTGAAAGAATTACCCGATGATGACGAAGTCCGTCGGTGCAGACTGATGAGCCAACTTGCGCGCGCCCACATGTTCGTCGGTCAGTTCTCCGAAGGTGCGCGTTTCGGCCAACAATCAATGGAGCTGGCCGCAAAACTGGGAGACTATAAATCCCAGTTCTCGGTAATGATGATGCATTTTGGGGCCCCGTTCGTTGCGCGGAAGGGAAGAGAAGCCCGTCATTGGCGCGAAAATCTGGAGGCCATGCACGGTGTGGTCGAGCATCTTGGAAGTATCGACCAAGGGCGGGACCGAACTCTGAGCTTATTTGTAGGCGCCGAGATGGCCGACCGTGAGTTAATGGACCATTCTTTGGGTTTGCTGACCGAAATTTCGGAAAAGGACAATCATCTGCAACTCTATTGGGTTCAGAAACACGCACGCGCCATGGTTGCAATTATGGACGGCGATTTTGACCAAGCTGAGAAACACGCAACCGAGGCGGTGAAAATTGGCCGAAAGACCCACGGCGAACATGTTGAGGGCGTCTTTGGAGTTCAAATGTTCACGATCCGCCGCGAACAAAACCGACTGCACGAGGTCGCGCCTGTAATCAAGCAACTGATGACAGACAGCCCCGAAGACATTTCATGGAAGCCCGGTTTTGGTCTTATCGCTGCAGAACTTGGGTACAAAGAACCTGCCGAACGAATACTGAACGAAATGGCTGCCAATGGCTTCGATCTTCCACCCGACGCTATGTATTCAACGACATTGTCCTATTTGGCCGACATATGTGTCGCCATTGAGCATCAGGAACACGCCGACATGCTCTATGAAATGCTTGCTCCTTACGAAGACCTGACGATCACCGCTGGGGCCACAACAGTATGCACTGGCGCAGCTGCCCGACGCCTTGGAAGTCTGAGTACGGTTCTGAAAGACTGGGAGGCCGCTGAGAAGATGTTTGAGAAGGCCATAGAAATTGACACGCGCATGAAATGCCCACCTTGGGTCGCGCACAGCAAGGCGGCATTTGCAACTGCATTAAGGCGACGAGGGCGCCCGAATGATGTGGAACAGGCGTTTCAACTGGAAGGGGAAGCGTTGGCAATTTCACAGAAATTGGGTATGGTTTCCCTAAGATCAAAGCTCGAAGGAGTAGCGAGTTAAGGTAATTAATCTGGTTTGGGGGACTTTATGCCAAGGTACATAATTGAAAGAAATTTCGCTGAGCAGCTCAACGTCACAGACGATGACAAAATTCATATCAAAGAGATCAATGACGAAGTTGGCGTCGAGTGGATTTTTTCGTTTCTCAGTGCAGATAAGCGCAAAACGTACTGCTTATACGAAGCCCCGGATGAGGAAAGCCTGAGAAAGGCGGCCGAACGCCTGAACATTCCCGCCGATGTCATAACGCCTGTGGATCGGATTGATCCGGCAATTTTCGCCTAATCCGCATCGTATTTTCCTAATTCAATGAAACGCCATCGCGAGACAACGCGACGGAAATATCAATTACTTGAGGCAACCCTGCAAGAAGCCCGACCTGACAATAGGGAGGCCAATGCATGTTTTACCTAAAAACACTTGATGGTAGTACGGCAACTGTAAACCAAGGCGCTTTAGACGCTCTTGATTTATCGCTTCGCGGCGGAGTCTACCATAAGGGCACTGCGGAATACGAAGATGCTAGGACCACGTGGAATAGCATGTTCGAACGTTACCCCGGTTTCGTGATCCGCGCCTTGGGTGCAAGCGATGTGCAGAAGGCCGTGAACTTCGTACGCGACAATGGCCTCATAATGTCCATTCGGTCAGGTGGGCACCAGATAGCAGGACATGCAGTCGCAGATGAAACGGTCATGCTTGATCTGTCCCAGATGCGGTCGGTTCACGTCGACCCTGTCAGCAAAACTGCTGAGGTTGCGCCGGGAGCACTGCTAGGAGATGTGGATCGCGAAACTCAGGCACATGCACTTGCCGTTCCCGTTGGCATCAATTCGACTACGGGCATCGCAGGCCTCACACTAGGCGGCGGCTTTGGATGGACCACTCGGAAATTTGGTATGACGATCGACAATTTGCTCTCAGCGGAAGTCGTGACCGCAGACGGAGCCATTGTAACCGCCTCGACCACAAGCCACCCGGAGCTTTTCTGGGCCATTCGAGGAGGGGGTGGAAACTTTGGTGTAGTGACTTCTTTCGAGTTTCAACTGCATGAGCTAGGACCCGACGTCCTTTCCGGCCTCATTGTTCATCCGATAGAAAAGGCGCCAGAGCTATTGGCCGAATTCGCCACCATTGCAGACAATTCCCCGGAGGAACTGACCGTCTGGAGCGTGATGCGGAAAGCGCCTCCTCTACCCTTTCTGCCAGCTGAGTGGCATGGACGAGAGGTGTTGATCTTCGCTGCCTGCTATAGCGGGTCCATGGACGAAGGTGAAAAAGCTATTGCGGCACTACGCGCGCTTGGCGAACCAATTGCCGACGTGATCTCTCCCCACAAGTTTGTAGACTGGCAGGCCGCTTTTGACCCGCTTCTAACACCAGGTGCTAGGAACTATTGGAAGAGCCATGATTTAGATGAACTTTCTTCGGACGCCATCTCAAGTTTACTGAAAGCGATTGCAAATCTTCCTGACCCGGCGTGCGAAGTTTTTATTGCCCATGTGGGCGGAGCGATGGCGCGCGTCGACGCCGGTTCAACGGCCTATCCCCAAAGATCTGCTCACTTCATCATGAATGTTCACACGCGTTGGGAGGATCCCGGCAAGGATGCCGAGTGTATTGATTGGGCGCGAAAACTTTACGTCCAGATGCAACCGCACGCGAGCGGAAGTGCGTATGTCAACTTCATGCCAGAAGACGAAGCAGACCACATGGCCGGGGCATATGGCGATAACGGTGGCAAGCTTTCTAGGATCAAGGGCACATATGACCCGGCCAATTTGTTCAGGGTAAACCACAATATCTTGCCCGCGTGATAGAATTCAAAACCGCATAAACTGGTCCAGATTAATGTTGAGCGTTGCGCCTTAACATCACGTGGCTATTCTCGTTGACGAATTGTCAGGTCAAGTGAAGCATCCAGTGGACAATCGAACTAGTGACCCCGCTCCTACCTGGTTGCGGATTCCGTCAATACGATCTTTAAATTCAAATCGTGTAAGCGTTATTTCTAAATCAAAGTTGCAGTTTGATTAGCAGAATTCAGCCTCAAAAAAATGGATGCAAGGCGACTAGCAACTATTTAGGACTAGTTCACCGATCTTCTTGCCGAGCATCAAGACCACTATTTGGTACAGTCTTGTTACAGGAACAGAAACCTCGATCAGCATTGGCACCGAGATGATCAGGCCCGTTCCTCCACCGTTTTCTTAAAGGCCGACGGCGACATCCCAGACCATTTTCGGAAGGCCCTCGAAAACGCGGTGGAGTCTGCGTAACCAAGCCGCAGTGCGGTCTCACCAACGGACTTCCCAACCGGACCCAGCAGCTTCCTTGCTTCTTCCAGTTTGACACCAGATATGACCTGAGATGCTGATAGCCCATAAGTGGCCAGCCGATTGTTCAAAGTCTCCCGGTGGAAACCGCATAGGCGCGCCAGTTCGTCTACACCAAATCCCTGCTCGCCAAGATGAATCCGGATCAGGCCCTGAAGCCCGGCTAAGAAATCTTGAGGCGCATGCTGATCGAGGTTAGCGCTTGTCAGGTCTGACGGGTTTGCCAATGTTTCCGTGAGCAACTTATGGCTCAGCCAGGGTGAGGGAAACCGGATCGAAAAACCCTGTGGGCCGCACTTGATGGCTTGAACACCATGAAAGTGCTTAGGTAGCACGTCAGGTTCGCTTACCCGTAAAATGATTTGGCTTGGGTCCCACCTGAAATCCAGAACTCGGTGCAGTAGTGATATCCAAATGCTCGCCAGAAATGCGTCGGTCTGTCCGGGCGAAACCGAAATGTTGAAATTCCGCTTGGCACTGAAATAAGCATGCTCGCCTTCCACAAGCAGCGATTGCGTGACCGCATTGGATTCTTTCGAGACGGCTTGAGTGTATCGCGTAAAGAAGTCGCCTAGCGTCAACGCCTCGGCCAACATGTCACCAAGGGGCAGAAACCGAACAAGGTCAATTGATTGACCAACTTGCGCGCAGAAGTCTGATGATGTTGCGTCAGCAGCGGCTTGATGGATTTTATAAATCGTCTCGTGTGGCACGAAATTCTGGCGATCCATCACCTGAGCTTCGCTCACGCCCAGAGGGTCCAGAACAAAAGCCGGTTCAACACCGGCGTCACGCAAAGCAGCTAACACGGGTGCAGCAACCGATGCCCGAACCAACGGCAAGGCCTTCTTGGTGTTTTGGTCAAATGCGTCCATGCCGCCCTCAAATATCATGAAGGTAACGACAGAAAGACAGAAAGCACACAAAAAGGTGCCAAAAGCATGCAGAATGCCAAGTCAATTTGGCGCAGCCTGCCATACTGTCAGGCAAAATCCGGCAATCACTCTAAAATCATATTCAGAAACATACATCTGTGATTCGTATTTGGAGGGCCTCAATGACACCGAAATTCAAACACCTGGTGGCCACGACAGCCTTTTCTGCAAGCCTGACAATCGCGGGCCAAGGTTTGGCGCAGGAAGAGAGCTTTCCGATCCTATTTTCCAACGTGCACGTTTTTAACGGTGTCGATGAACAGCGACTTGAGAACGCACACGTTCTGGTCGTAGACAACCTGATCGCAGAAGTATCGGCGGAACCACTGGCCGTCGCCAATGCCCAGATCATTGACGGCGGTGGTCGCACGCTGATGCCGGGCTTGATCGACGCACATGTGCATATGACGGTCACCGAACCGGTGGCGGACCTGCGCGATAACTTCGACTGGATGTACTGGGGTGCAGTTTCGACGATTGAAGCTGAGAAAATGCTTCTGCGAGGGTTCACAACCGTACGGGATGCGGGCGGCCCGGCAATTGGTCTTCAAAAAGCGATTGATCGGGGCAAGGCCGTTGGCCCGCGCATCTACGCCTCTGGTCCAGTAATCTCTCAAACCTCGGGGCACGGAGAGCATCGCGTCTACACCGAGCCCCATCCCAACTTCATGGGGGCGCAGCCATCCTTCTTTAACCAGCATCTGGAGTTTCTGGCCGATGGCGTGCCGGAAACACTGCGCGCGACCCGCGAAGCCCTGCGCCTTGGCGCTGTCCAGATCAAGGTGATGGCTGGCGGTGGGGTATCCTCTCAGGTTGATCCCCTACACACCGTTCAGGGTCTGCCGGAAGAGCTTGAGGCGTCTGTCCGGGCCGCTGCCGATTGGGGAACCTATGTCATGGTCCACGCCTATACGGACGAATCCATCGTGCGCTCGATTGAGGCAGGTGTGATCAGCATTGAACATGGACAACTGATGACAGAAGTCGGTGCGCAAGCGATCAAGGACGCGAATGCGTGGATCGTTCCGTTCTATTCTCTTTTAGGACTGGACGAACAAACCGTTATTTCCGCTCTTGGACCAGGGGCCGCCGAAAAGTTCCTCAGCGTGCAAGCGGGTGCACGAAATCAGATGCAGTTGATCAAAGACTTCGGGATCGAGAACGTGGCTTTCTCAACTGACATTATCGGCGATCCCGTCGCGCTGACCAAGCAAAACGATGAGTTCAAATACCGGCTGGAGGCATGGACTTCACACGAAATCCTGCAACAGGCCACGTCAAAGTCGGCCGCCCTTCTGGCACTGTCAGGAAAACTCAACCCCTACACAGCAGGCCCGCTGGGCGTGATCGAACAAGGCGCATACGCCGATCTGCTGCTTGTTGAAGGAAACCCGGTCGCGGATGCCGAAATCCTGGTCGACTACACCAACAACATCGACCTGATCATGAAAGATGGCGTGATCTACAAGAATACACTCGATTGAGTGTCGCGCGGGGTGAATTTACCTCGACATCCCGCGCTCCCTTAACTTGGAAAATGGGAGTACTGACACGTGAAAATACTGGCCTCACTGACAGCAATCGCTGGACTTGTTTCCATGGCAGCAAGCGGTGCCTTGGCGCAGGACGCGCTTCCACAAACCTTGTTCACCAACGTGCATATCTTTGACGGAATTAGTGAAGAGCGGATCGAAAACGCGAATATTCTGGTTGAAGGCAATCTCATAAAGACAGTCTCGACCGACGGTATTGATGCGCCTGACGCGACGCTTGTTGACGGAGGTGGGCGCACGCTGATGCCGGGCTTGATTGACAGTCACGTGCACTTTTATGCCACAGGGCTCGTGCAATCCTTCTCGGGCCTTCAGGCCGCCAAATGGGATCAGATCGGGGCCACCGCGGCTGAAAATGCCCGCGACTACCTCTACGATGGTTACACCACGGTGCGGGATACCGGCGGAATGGGATCAGGTCTGCGTGAACTGATCGACAAGGGGATTGTAGACGGCCCGCGCATCTATGCGTCAGGTGCGGCCATCGGCCCGACATCCGGGCATGGTGACTGGCGAAACCCCGAGCAGCGAACCTTCAACATGGGATCGGACGACGTCGCCAATACGTTCAACCTGTCCTATATTGCTGATGGTGCCGAGGAAATCCGGAAGGCATCGCGGCTTAACTTCGCGCACGGGGCGAGTTTCCTGAAACTGATGGCCGGTGGCGGTGTGTCATCCGAGCTCGATCCGCTCTGGTCCGTTGCTTACAACGTTGATGAGATTTCGACAGCGGTCGAGGCTGCGTCGTTCTTTGATACATATGTGACTGTCCACGCCTATACCGACGAAACGGTCACAATGGCTCTGAACGCGGGCGTCAAGTCACTGGAGCACGCTCAGATGGTGAGCGAAGAGACCGTCAAACGTATTGCGGATGAAGGTATCTTCTGGGCCCTGAATGTAGCTGGAATGGATCCAGCGCTGCTTGATCACCCCAATTTCTCCATGCCGACAGTTAAGCCGAAACTGGAAGAATATTTGGTCGGGTCAGAAAACGTCATTGAGTACATCAAGAAGTACAAGCCCAAGATCGTGCATAACGTCGACACCGTGCTATCCACCATTGGATTTGGCCGCGCACACCGGGACTTTGAAAAGTACTATTTCGCTGAATTGCTGGGAAACCATGCTTTCCTGGTTGCAGCGACCTCGACTGGTGGTGAACTCGCTCAACTGACAGGGCGTCGGAACCCTTATCCCAACAAACTGGGCGTGATCGAAGAAGGGGCCTATGCAGACATCCTGATTGTCGATGGAAATCCGCTGGAGGACCTGTCGGTTCTTGGAGCAAATCCAAAGTGGTTTGATGCAGCACCGCGGGATCGGGGGTTCGAGACCATTCGCGTGATCATGAAAGATGGCGTCTTCTACAAGAATACACTCGAATGAGCGGAGTATGCGGGAATTTGACACCTGCGCCTTGCATCGTCAATCCTGAACAGGGGAGCGATCAATGAACAAAGTAATCGCAGTAGCTCTTTGCGTATTTGGGATCGGCGTTACTGAAGCAGCAGCGGAACAAACCCAAAGCCGATACTATCTGGGGATCGGGGAACCAAACCCCGATGCCTGGCAAATCATGATCGACAACCCGACCGACCGGGAAAAGGACATGGGCGCTGCACTCGCCGCAATGGGCGGTGAGATGATCAGCTATTTCTGGGGTCTGGCCGATGGCAAGAACTACATCACCGTCCGTTTCCCAGACGATCCGGGCATGGTGCAGGCCATGTATGTTTCGCGTCTGAGCCAAGGGGTTCTGAAAGACTACAGGTTCATCGAACTGATGACGAGCGCGGACATGGTTGAAACCCTGAAGCGCGTGCCGGAATTTTCAACTCCGGTTGAATGAAGTTAGGAAGCAAAGGAATAGTCTATGAAGATCGTGTACGGAATTCTCGCAGCCTTATCAGTTGTGTTTTTCATCCTTGGAGGCAGCGATGCTTATGCCAAAGACAACAAGGGTAAGAAGCCGAACAAGGGGGGCAAGGACCGTGATGTCAGCATTCAGATCGAAGACAAACCCGGCAAAGGCCCAAAGGCTGTGCCACCTGGTCAGATCAAGCGCTACACGCGCGGTGCCAAGCTCCCGTCTGATCTGGAGTTCGAAGAAATCGGGGACCTTTCCAAATGGAAGCTGAAGGAGCCGGGCAACGGAAACCGCTACATTCAGGTCGATGGCGAAGTCCTCGAAGTTACGAATGACCTCTCTACGGTTGTGGATGCTGTCGGCATCGTCGGTGATCTTCTCAACTAGACGAAAGTACGATGTTTCAGGGCAAGAATTACCTCGTTTGCCCTGGTGCTGGCCGGGGCGATCTTTCTGTGAACCCCGGCCCAATTTCAAAACCCGGACACCAGGCCCAGCGATGGAAAAAGCCCTTCTTGTACTTTTTGCGCTTGCTACCCTTTCGTCAGCACGCGTCCGACTCTCGCAGGAAACCGTTGGAACTGAGTGATGACACGTAGGAGCCAGTGGCAATGGGAGCTGTTTTGCGGACAATTGAGGAGCATATGACAATGCGTCTTTCCTTTGCAGTAATAGCCGCGTGCTTTTTGGCTTTGCCGGCTCATTCGGAGGGCACTCGTGTTGAGTGGCCAGACCTGATCGATGAATCCGCTCAAGACTACGAAGATCCTTTCGTTGAATTGACTGACAAACAGCTTAACGCGCTTCGGAAATTGGTCCGGTTGCGCGCACGGCAAGAAAAAGGCGGGGCCACACCAGAACAGCTGGACCAGATTCAAGTGGATATTGAGGCAACCGAAGCAACCCTTGCTGAGGAAGGCATTGATGCGAACTGGCTGATTTCCCAACGCTGGGTTGTGATGGAAAGACGTGAAAAGGCGGGCACAGCCGCCAACGTCGACATCGATGGCGTGACCGTTTCATTGGGCGGATTTGTGATCCCGGCACCCCGCGACGAAGATGGCTCCCAAATGGCGTATATCGTGCCGGAACGAGGAATGTGTAGCCACGTACCACCTCCGCCACCAAACCAGATGGTGCGTTTGCGCCTGAGTGAATCCTGGTCACCATCGACAGTTTACGAGCCCATCGTTGTAACCGGTCAAATTTGGATCGACCCGACGCAGAAGGAAATGCTGGTTGTTGATGGTCCCGTCCTCATGAAGGCTGCGTTTACTTTAGAGGTCGATGACGTTCAGACTTTTGGACCAATCCAGTCTTCCAAAGAGGCGACGACCAATAGGGCAAGTGTGCTGATGGGAAGAATAAAAGCGACTGGCGGGGCTATCAAAGACGAATAGTGACACGGCCCAACTGACCCGAATAAGGTTCAGAAAGGGCATTCAGTTTAGTGGGCCGAATATCTGCTTGTGAGCGACTGAACGGCGAAGGCGGCGATAGGGGAGCGCATGAGGGTTTGGCTTTTTAGGATAATTGGGCTTGTTGCACTTCTCGCTTTCGCAGCAGTTGCGTTTGTTTGGTTGTTGTTTGCTGCTCCGATGTTCTCGGACATGCGGCGCGACCTTGTGGAAAGAGTTCTTTCGGAACAAATTGGTCGGCCACTTCTTGTCAATGATGATGTAAGCGTCGCGCTTGGCCGCACGAGTTACATTTACGTCGGTGGTGTGGTCATCCCGAGCTTGACAATGCCGGATTCAGCTCTTGTGGAATTGAACCTGCTGGAGCTGGAGCTGGATATTGCCGCTTTGGGCAACAGGCGCCTGCACTTTGACAATCTCGTCGTGGAAGGCCTCCAAGCAAATCTTCTGACGGCCGAAGACGGCACCACAAGCTGGCGAACAAACAGGCCAACACGCAGGCCCGAATCTGAGGAAACAGTATCAACGGAAGATCAAGAAGACGTCGCGAGCGCTGATAGTACCAATGAGAGCGGTGCGGAAGGCGGTGGGATCCTGAACTTTCTGAGCGACAAGAACGTAAGTTTCACATCAATCGGGTTAAACATTGACGACAAGGTCTCGGGCTTCTCATTTGTATTTGACCTTCAGTCACTCGCGCTCGAACAAGTAGACAATGGACAAAGAACAAAGGTCTCTGGTTCCGGCTCCGTCAACGGTCAGGTTTTCGAAATCGAAGGCGACTACCCACACGCCGCACCGTTTACGACGCGCGCCAGTTTTGGCGAAATGACCGTAAGCTACGATGGCGAGCCCTTCTCGGCAGACGAAGGGGGCGGTTATCGGGCAGTCTTGGAAATGGACACAGGTGAGTTCGGTGATTTTCTGGACGTCATCGGGCTGGAACGCGTTCTGGAAGGCAATGGTCAGCTGCAAGCAGAACTCGTATCTCAGGACGCTCTGAAGATCGAGGCGTTTACAACAACTGTAAGCCTGGAGGATGGGCAAAAACTCGAAGCTGAGGGTTCAATAGATGACCTCTACACCGCTCAGGGCGTTGATCTGCTTTTCAACGCGCGGCTTCATCCTGAAGGACAGCCGCCGCCAGCAGCAAAAAGTATCCAGGAACTTAAATTCACTGGCTTTGAAATGCATATGGTCGGATCCTTGGCTTCCTTCGAATTTGAGAAGTTGCTGTTCCAAACCAATGCATTCGACCAAGGGCTGGACGTAATCGGCCCAGCCTCAATCGAAAGTATTCGCCGCATGCCAGACGGACGGCTTGCCATGCTGGGCATTGCGCTACAAGCGGGTCCCATTGAAGAGCCTGTCCTGAAAGCCGAAGGTGCAATCCTCGATCTGCTTCAGCTTCAGGACGTGACTTTCGATGGGGAGCTAAACGGGCCCGCCAAGTTGATTTTGCCCAACCTCGATGAAGAATACGTTGACCAGTTCGGGGGCATCAAAGCCGATTTCAACATATCCAACGCGGGCGGGCCGGTTTCACTCAACAGGTTTAACGCGACCACCTACGGCACCGATCTTTGGGCGCTCGATCTCGCACTATCTGTCAACGAGCTAAGAGGCCTTGCCGGTCTCGATTTCGACGTGGAATTGGACATCGACGACAGCGCCGAGTTTCTGACCGCAGTGAACCTGCAACCTGTCGAAGTCGGATCACTAGCTATCGATGCTGAAACCTCCAAACAGGGCGAGGACTTTGATGCCGCAATCCAGTTCGAAGCAGGGTCTTCGCATCTTCTTGCGGCTTTGGACGCAAAATTTCCCGAGGGTGCTTCTGTTGTTCGGGGCAACATCACGAGCGAAAGGCTCGATCTCAACGACCTGAAGAACCTAACTGCCGTGCTGGACCAACTGAAGAGCTTGGTAGGCGAGACCACAAAGGAACCTGAAGCCGAAGTTCAGCCTTTGGTTTTACCGAAGGAGACAGGCGTCCAGCCCTTGGTATTGCCAAAGGAAAAAGGGAAACCTGCCGATCTTCTGAATGTGCAGCGCGTGCTGCGAGAAGCTGACGTTGAGGTACAGATCGAATTCAAAGAGATTGTAGGGCAGCAAGGAGTAACGTCTGTTTCAAGCCAATTGTCTGCCAAAGACGGAACCGTGGATTTCGGCCCTCTTCAGATGGCTTATGGTGGCGGAAAATTCAGCCTGCGGGCGGTCATGGACCTGATTGACTCACCTGATTGGCTTTCGTTATCGGGATCGACCTCGGGATGGGAATTCGGTGAGATCCTTGATGAGTTGGGCATTGGTATTGAGGCCTATGGGCGTTTGAGCGGTGAGTTCAACGTTTCTGGCAGTACCGCCTCGGGCAAGGCCTTCGTCAACTCCATGCGCGGCAAAGCGTCTTTGTCGATGTCGCAGGGATATATCAGTACCAGCCTATTGGAGCTGGCGGGGCTGGGCATATTCCCCTGGCTCTTTTCAGAAGAGTTCCGACAAGGCTATACCGAAATCACTTGCGTGGTCGCCCCGGTTGATATCCAGGCCGGACGGGTCAGTTCAAACTCCATCGTCATCGAAACAGGATCGGTTCAACTGGTGGCCAGGGGGCAAGTGGACTGGCTGAACGATAGCATCGCATTAAGAGCGGAGCCTCGTCGCGTCGGCAAACCCCTATCCCGGAGTGCTTGGCCATTTGATGTAACGGGTCAGCTTTCGTCGCCAAAGTTCAAGCTGGATGTGGGTGGGTCTAGAAGTAAGGCTCCAGAAGGCGCTGACGCTATGCCTGTCAACAGGCAACCCTGTGTGCCGGACATCAATCAATTGCAGTAGTTGGATGCGACCTAGTTCTTCAGTGGTTCCGGCTGTTCGGCCTGACACGCCAGAACGGCCTCAATGGCTTTTGCGGACCCGCTGAGGTCGAGTTCAACCTCGGCACCACTTTCACCAATAATCGTAACGTTTTGACGTTTTCCAAACTCGGTCACAAACGCCGGGTTATCGAAAAAGGCGTAGCCACCGGGAACTCCATTCTTGTAGACACCAACCGCTTCGCCTTCGAATTTTGCATCACCAAAGTCGAACTTTACGATGCCGGTCGCGCCGTCCTCAATCTGCACCCAGGCCGGATTGTAGGCGGCAAAAAAACCACCAGCCTGATTGGGTGCCGCACCAATTTCAACGGTCATTTCGTCTTCAAAGGGCTTCCAAGCGAGACAGCCGTTTCCCTTTTCGGGATCAATTAAGATTGTCCAGTCACCGGATTCACCCCACCGCTCCATACCAGCAGCCCACACCACGCCAGCGGAGATCAATGCCATTGCTGTCAGCGCCAACCTGTTCATTTAAAGCTCCACAAATGGTCCGTGTATCTAAAGCTGCATTCAGATTATCTTGCGGGACAAATCAAATACAACCATTCAATTTATGGAATGCTGAGCCAAAGCTAGTACGCCTTTGCCCTGAACACGAAATCATCTTCAACCGCCGCCAGAGAAAAAATGACGCTCTACTCACCTAGAATTTGCCAGAGTTATTCAAAGCCTCTTTCGGGCCGATCTGTTCCTGAAAATCCCAATGTTCGACGATCTTTCCACTCTTGATCTGGGACAAGTAAAAAACGGCCCAGTCGCGCTCGTCTCGCTCTACATGGCTAAAAGCGACCACGAAATTTCCTTGACCGAGTGGTCGGTGAACTTTGACGTATTGCGCGGTTTTTCTGCCACTTGTCACTTCTCCAAGAAGCTTGGAAAAAGCTTCCAATCCATCGGCTACGCCGGTTGAGTGTAGCGTTTAGCGATCCGAAGGATTGCCGCCGCGCGTTCAGTGCTGCCGTTCTCTGCAAAGTACGTAAAGGCCGCTAGCAGCCCTAGGCAGACCTTGAAAACACGAAATTCCAAAGGATTTACAACAAGATAGAGCATCATTTTGCTTGATCGGAGAGGCTGATAACACGGAAAATCTGCACCGGGTTACCGATGCCCTTCAGTTCCCGTTCTCCCATTTCTTCGGTCTCTACATATTCTTCTATGTCTAGAAGCGCCCGTTGGTTCAAAAGGATCTGCCCGTCGCTGGCAAAGTCGCAAAGCCTGGATGCGGTGTTCACGACCCCACCTATTGCAGTGTAGTCGGCGCGGCCATGAAACCCGATAAGCCCAAGCGTCGCATAACCACTACTGATCCCAATACCCAAACCCATCGCATGTCCGAGTTTCTGCCAGGGTGCTCGTATTCCTTCGAAGGCTTCGTTTATTGCCTTAGCCAGCCGCACGGCTTGCAGAACGGGCTGATCGCACGGAACCGGGTCATTGAAGAAGACCATCAATCCGTCTCCGGCTCGGTATCCAATTGTTCCTTTGTGTTTGGCAACTAAATGGCCAACTTCATCGTGGAAATGCTGGAGAAGGGTAATGACATCCTCCGGCTCAATCGCCTCGGAAATGGCGGTGAAATTCCGGATGTCGCAGAATAGGCAAGCGATGTATTGACGATGAGTATTCAAAAGCTCGTCAGCGTTTTCTTCGACGACAAGCTCCGCAACTTGCGGCGCAAGGAATTGTTTGAGACGCCCCAGCCTGTCAATCTCGCCTTCCTGGCGCTTTACCTTCTCAGTCAGTCTTTCGTTCAACGCTTCTATTTCATGTGTCTGGTTGCGAACTGTGTGGTTCAAAGCATCGAGTATAAAGTTCTGGTTTAGCAAAGCCGCGATCACCAAAAGCACATAGGCCAAAGCTTCGACGCGTTCATCATAGCCGAAGTACAGTGTGACAATCAGGATGACGGCAGCAATCCCACCGAGGACGAGTGGAAGCTCCTTGGCATGCCGTTTCCGGTCTCTCCACAAGAAACTAACCGCCAACAATGCAAACACCCACATGAGCACCGCTTGCGCATGTGGGTTTATAGAAAGCGCTTCGTAGCCAACCAAATAGGTCAGTAAAATCCCGGAATAGCACGTGGCCAAAGAAGCCAAAGCAGCCAAGACAGCTCCGATCCCGATTGGCATCGAGATTCTGAACTCCTCCGTTGCCACGCCGATACCGTCGGCCACAGCACGCCGCGAAGGCTCCGCAGCGGAGTTATTTCTGTGTTCGGGATCAGGCATGGTCCTCGTTCGCACTTGGTCGCTGGTAGAGTACGTTTGATTTGAGATTGCGTCAAAATCACATGCCAGCATGCGAAAGCTGAGGGTTTCACCAAAACAACAACGCCCAGCGAAACAATCTCATGCTTCACAGAACAGACTTGCAATCACCCGTCTCGGCGTTGTCACCTAGTCTACGGGGATGGAGGAAGCTGATGACACAATGGAAGTTGGTGGTCTGTATTTTATGCACGCTGACCTTTGTTGCTTGCGCCCCCAAAACTCGCACATATGAAAAGACGGTATCGGCTTCGCTGCCGGCAGACTCGCGCACAGCTCTCAGTCGGGCGGCCAATCGGCTTGGCGATCCCAAAGACGGTCGGTCGGGCGTCAAACTGATCAGTGACGGCGAAGAAGCTCTTGTCTCGCGGCTGTTGCTCGCTGCGGCGGCCGAGAGAACGATAGACGCGCAATACTACCTTCTACACGACGACCCAACGGGCCACCTATTCGCTGCCAGTCTTTTGCAGGCAGCCGATCGGGGTGTTCGTGTCCGATTGTTGCTGGATGACATGGATACGTCCAGCTATGATGCGATGACCGCCGCGTTGGACAATCACAAAAATATTGAAATTCGGCTGTTCAATCCATTCTGGCGGGAACAAAGCCTTCTGATCGCAGGTTTGACCGATTTCAAACGCATCAATCGCAGAATGCATAACAAGTCCATGACGGCAGACAATGTGTTCACGATTGTGGGTGGGAGGAACATCGGCGCCGAGTACTTTCTCGCGCGAGAAGAAATGAACTACGCTGATTTGGATGTTCTGGCCGCAGGCCCCGTTGTACGCGAGGTGTCGCAAAGCTTTGACTCATACTGGAACAGCGAATTCGCCGTTCCGGCTCGGGTAGTCGTTGGAGAACCCCAGGAATTTGACCTTGTTGATGCGCGAGTCAGGTTGAACGAACTGGTCGAGGAAGCGAAGCAGACGCAGTATGGCGCGGCCCTCAGAAAGTCGGCACAAGAGAACTTCGCAGATGGAGCCCTGTCATTGGATTGGCTGCCTGCGAAGCTCTATGCTGATCCTCCGTCAAAAGCCGCTGGTCTCGAGAACTCAGGTCCCGTTCTGGCATCTCAGTTGCTTCCATACTTTGAGAATGCCAGCAGCGAGGTGAACATCGTCTCCGCCTATTTCGTGCCGCGCAACAACGGTGTGAAATGGCTGACCGAACTGGAAAGCCGCGGCGTCGACGTAAAGGTTGTAACCAATTCACTTGCCTCTAACGACGTCGCACCCGTCTACGCCCACTACGCCAAAAAACGCCGTGCACTTCTGCGCGGTGGAGTAGAGCTCTATGAACTGCGACCGGACGCCTATCAGGTCCAACGCCGCGGTATTAACTGGGCTCAATCCAGGTCAGGCCTGCATTCCAAGGCATTTGCAGTCGATGACCGATACTTGTTCGTAGGATCGTTCAACTGGGATCCGCGATCTGTCAACATCAACACCGAGATGGGAATTCTGATTGACTCGCCAGTATTGGCGACACAGACCATGGGTGCCTTGGACGACGCGCTACCCGCATACACATATAACGTAACGCTCGAGAAAGCTGGTCAGCTTAAATGGACGACAAGAGGCGATGATGGCAACGTTCTTGAGTACCAATCCGAGCCGACAGGATCGGCCTGGGATCACATAGTTGCCGGATTTTTAAGTATTTTACCAATTGGGTCTCAGCTGTAGGTTTTTGGCAAATACCCGACGCTACCAGAGAACTCCGGCCTGCAAAAACGGTTGGATTGGGTTCAAAACGTCCGTTGCTCTTTTCCAGCCGGTCGTTTGGTTCATCCGCCCACCAGAATTTGCATCTTCGCTTTCAGCGCATTGCAGACCTTCGCGAGAATCCAAGCAGAAAAGCCGCATGGAACCCAAGGGACCTTATAGAGGCCCTTTGTGGGGTTGAGCGCCGCAAAGAACCATGGCCGCAATGACTACGACAAAAACTGATTAAATTCGTCGCTAAGGCAGGCAATCGCGCAGCGCAAGACTACAGGCAAACTACGCAAACTTATGGGGTGCGCGTAGTGTTATGCGCAAACCTAAGCATCATGTAAGCGCGCTCATAACGGTGCGTTCCTGCAATTGATTGCATTCATTAAACTCAAGCTTGCTTGCGAATAACTTTTCACGATTTTCCCAATTGTTTGCCCACTCCACCTATCGGCGTCCGATTACATCCTTCTGAAAGTCTCTTTGAGTTCTGTGACTTGTTCAGCATCCAGTATGCGGGTTGGCAGACCGCGCAAAGCCACTAGCAGCTTGGCCGTTTCTTCCAGCTCTTCTGCTGCACAGACAGCAGAGAAGAGGTCCTTTCCCGACACGACCGGGCCATGATTAGCCAACAGAACCGCACTGTACTTGCCGCCCAGTTCGCGGATCAAATCACCGGATTTCGGGTCACCCGGCTTAACGTATGGAACCAGTTTGACCGTGCCAACGCGCATCACCACGTATGGTGTCAGCGGTGGAATACAGTCGTCTGGATCGGTGTCTTCCAGACACGACAGTGCAGTGGCCCAGGTCGAATGCAGATGCACCACGGCGTCAGCCTCAGGTCTTGTCTCATAGAAGGCTTGATGTAGAAAGACTTCCTTGGTCGGCTTGTCGCCCGAGACGTGGCTGCCATCCAAATCAATCTTGGCGATGCGCTCGGGGTCGATATCTCCCAAGGTCGAATTCGTTGGCGTCATGAGAATGCCGTCATGTAAACGCGCGGAGACATTGCCCGCAGTGCCAACGGAAAAGCCACGCGCAAAAAGCGAGGCGCACAGTTCCGACATCTGCTGTCGCAGTGCCTGTTCTTCAGAACTCATTTGCCTGCCTCCATCATTTTCAGCGCTTTCGAGAAGAAATCTGGAGCGCCAAAGTTTCCAGACTTCAAAGCCAGTGCAATGGGTTCAGATTTTCCAACGCTCAAGACTGGCACGCCCGGATCAATCTCTGGCCCAATTGACATGGCTGGAGACCCCACTGCCTCAGATACGGCCTGGGCAACTGCTCCCGACGTCTCTCCGCCTGCCACCACAAAGCGCCTGTACCCCGTCTCGGTGAGTTGTCGTGCTGTATCTGCAAAGAGATTGTCCAGCTTTTCCGCCACGGCTTCTTGGCCAAATTGACCTTGTATCGCGCGCACATCATCCGGGCTTCCCGATGAATACGCGAGTGGCGCCTGACCCGGATGCGTTTCAAAGAAATCCAGAAGCGTTTGCGTGCTCACATCCCCGGACATGACGCCCGGAACGCTGATGGCGAAGGTCGGATGGGATTGCGCATGAATATTGATCTGCCCGCGTGTCGCACCTGAACATGACCCTGCAAGGATCGCGGCAGGCCCGGCGATACCGGCAAACACACTGCCAGAACTTTTGGGTGAAGTCCCTCTCAAGAAGTTTCTTGGCAGCCCCAGCGCTATCCCGGATCCCCCGGTAATGAGCTTGGCATCCTTTAGAGCCTCGCCCCATGCCAGCAAATCCTCGTCCGAAATCGCATCACCGATCACAAACCGTTCGTCGACGTTTTGCAAAGCTGTCGCAATCGCCTCTGATCCTTGCTTCACGGCGTCGATCGCCACCAACTCGACCGGTTCTTTGGTTTGATGCTGCAACCATCGCCTAATGTTGGCATCCGTCATCGGAGTAAGTGGGTGGTTTTCCATTCCGGACTCGTTCAACGGCTTGTCGAACACAAAAAGATGGCCGTGATAAACAGTGCGACCCGTGGTCGGAAAGGCCGGGCAGAAGATCACTTTTTGCGCGCCCAGTTCGTTGGCCAGCGCTTCCACAACAGGACCGATATTTCCTTCTTTAGTGGAATCGAAGGTCGAGCAGTACTTGAAGATGAACTGCTGGCATCCTTGGTCCGCGAGCCACCGCAAAGCACTCAGACTGTCTGCAACGGCTTCCTCGACCGGTGCGGTACGGCTTTTGAGCGAGATCACACCCACTTCAATCTCTTCGTCGGCTGGGGTATTCGGGATACCCGGGAACTGAGCCGTTCGTAATCCACCTTCCGGCTCGACACCCTTTGCCAAGGTGTTCGCAATATCACTCGCACCGGTGAAGTCGTCCGCTATGACGCCGATCTTCATAATTTGATGTCCCCGGTTGGCCCAGGATCCAGCCTATGAATATGCGGTGCCGCTCCAACTGGAAAGATCTCACGCACAAGTGGATCATGGCCGGGCACGATAAGTCGAGGATGCGAGGCCAACATCTCGAGTGTCTCGAAACCATCCATCATGTCTTGCAGGTCGACGACGATGGGAAAGGCTTTGCGCGCCATAAAATTCTCGTAATAATGCGAGGCATCAGAGGCGAGTACCATCCACCCGGCTGCCGTTCTTACGCGAACACATTGCAACCCGCGCGAATGCCCTCCGATGCAGTGCACCGTTACCCCATCTGCAATCTCGGCTTCTCCATCATAGAACACCACCTTGCCTGAATAGAGACGCTTTACGACCTCGCAGACGTGGCCAGCCGTGAAAGGAGCACGCAGGTGATCGTGGCACATGCAGGGACCCGTCGCGAAGGCCATTTCCGCCGACTGCATGTGCAACTTTGCGTTAGGGAACATGTGCAGCCCCCCTGCGTGATCGTAGTGAAGATGGGTCACGATGACCTCAGTCACCGCTTCCGGCGCAATGCCTAGGGGCCGCAACGCCTCGCGAGGGTCCATCGCGATGGGACGACCACGCGCGGCAGCCTCATCGGAATCGTAGCCAGTATCCACGAGGATGATTTTGTCGCCGCGTTTGAGCACCCAAACAAAATAATCCATCGCATGAGGGGCGTCGTGATTATCATCGATGATGAAACTATCAGCGCGTGTCCGGGCATTTCGATCCGCGTATTTCACCGCATGGATTTCCCAATCGTTCATCGGATGACCTCGGAATACTGGTGAACCACCTTGGTGGCGATCATATCAGCCACTGCCGTATCGAAGGACTGAAAATGCGCACTTTCTAGGTGGGCAGAAAACGCCACGCTGTCATCATAAAGTTCATAGAGGAAAACTTTCTCGGGATCGTCGCCGAGGCAAACGTCAAACTGCTGGCATCCGGGTTCTTCACGCAAAGAGGTTGAAGCGTTTTTGACCATCAACGGCAAAAAGGTGTCTCTCGTACCGGGCTTGAGAGTGAAGGTGACAGTAACTACAAGCATCAGACAGAAAGTCCTTTCAGACGTGAGAAAGCGCGCTTTGCGACGGGCAGTTGGCTGAGGATCAGACCAATGTTGAGCACCAGAAGAATGGCCGCACCGGGTCGTGAAAAGAAGACCGAAAGATCCCCGTCTGACAAGAACAGCGACCGGCGGAAGGTTTCATCAAACAGGCCGCCTAGGATAACCCCGATAACCAACGGCGCGATTGGGTACTTCATAAGGTTCATGAAGTAGGCAACGGCACCGACGCCGAGCATCAGGTAGAGATCATTTATGCCACCGCCGACGCTGAAAGACCCGATTGTTGTCAGAACCATCACGACGGGTAAGAAGATGGTCTGCGGGATGGCGAGTATCTTGATAAAGACCCGTGCCGTGAAAAGCCCCATCAGGAACATCGTAAGGGATGCCAGCACCAGGATCGCAACCACGCGCAGAATGATCTCGGGATCAATCGTCGGCCCGGGGATCACATTGTTAATCTTGAAAGCACCCATCAAAGCGGCCGCAGGTGGTGAACCGGGAATACCCAACACTAAAAGCGGGATCAGCGCGCCACCAATACAAGCGTTGTTTGCGGTCTCTGAGCACAACAGACCTTCCAAGGAGCCTTTTCCGTACTTGTCGCCCTCGGCGGATACGGTCTTACCAACACCGTAGCTGACCCAACCGGCTACGTCTTCGCCTACTCCAGGAAGTGCTCCGACCCCTGTCCCGATAACTCCTGATCGGCCAATGGTGGGTAGGTAGCGTCGAATAGATCGAAGGTTTGGAAGGATACGACCTTTCAGGGCCAGAGCCTTCCCGGCCTCGACGTGCCTCAAACCGTCGATGATTTGGGGAATGGCAAAAGCCCCCATCAAAACTGGCACAACTTGAAACCCGCTCATCAAGTATGACCAGCCGAAGGTATAGCGTGGCTCAGACAACAGAGGGTCGAGCCCCACCATGGACATCGCGAGCCCGATCAGACCGGCGATCCATCCCTTGATCACCAGGTCTTCGCTCATCAAAGTGCCAGAAAGCAGAATGCCGAAAAGGGCCAATAGTGCTTTCTCCGGGCTTGCAATGTTCTTTGAAACCAAAAGCAGCGCCCAGACAAAAATCAAAAGCGTGATGGTCCCGATAACTGTGCCAATAAAACTGGCTGTTGTGGTCAGCCCGAGCGCTTCACCCCCTCGACCCGCTTTGGCCAAAGGGTAGCCGTCCATGGCCGTGGCCGCGCTGGCTGCCGTGCCCGGTATATTCAATAGAATTGAGGGGTAAGAGCCGCCGTAAATCGCGCCAACATAGGCGCCGAGCAACGCGATGAGTGAATAGTCCAGCGGGATTTTGTTGCCGAAGAAACCTGTCAGGATCGTCACCGCCAGGGTTGCCGTAAGGCCGGGCAATGCACCGAACGTGATGCCCAGGAATACGGATGCGATCAAATACAGATAGGTCAGCGGGTCCACTGCCAGGCCCACGAAGGCGGCCCCAAATCCAGCCAGTTGCGAAAGGATAAAGTCCATCCAGTCAATCTTTCCAAAGCGGACGAAGCGTCACGTAGTAGTGGTATTCGATTTGCTTGAAGATCAGCCCGCCGCGCGCGGGCACGTTCTGCCGGAAAACAAAGGCCATCGCGCAAACAAGGATTAGCGGGGCAAGTATTGCCACCAAAGGAACGTACCGCAAAACACGTTCGGAAGCCGCTTTGGTCAACACTGCAAATGTTAGCGAGACCCATAGGGCCAGCGTAAACCAATCATCACCGTGTGCGTTCCAGTCCGCCTGCGCGGGAAAAACAGCAAACGCAAATAATCCTGCAGAGACAACCGCGATACAGGCAACCAAAGCACGCCGAGCATGGCCACCGTAGTAGCCGTACGTCAAAGCTGTAATCAGCAACCCAGAACACAGAATGAAGTCCACTCTGGGAACGAGCCCGACGACATATGCAAGAAGGATCAAGCCTATTGTTGAAGCTCGATAGGCTTCCGACTTGTCCCACCCGATCCCCAACGCACTGAGCGCGTTTTCGGCCCCACCAGAGCGGATCGAAATTGCCAGCAAAACGAAGGACAACGCAAGCAACCCTCCGAAGATGAACAGCGGTACAATTGCAGCCGAGTTGTACCAATCCGAACCACTTACACCTGCGCGGTTTTCACCCCAAACGGGAATGTCCAACGTCTTCCAAAGAAAAAAGACGGACATTGTTACCAGAACAATTGCTGCCCAAAAGTCGCGCGTTCGCATGACCAGTGTTTCGTCAGGTTTGTCCATTGCCTGCCTCCTGAGGGAAAGGGCGCGATCCAGCGCGCCCTTTCAAAAGTGATCGGATTAGGGCTTCTCAATACCCAGCGAGGCCGGATCGACAGTGGCAGCACCCAAATCTTGCAAGGTGTAGGCAAAGGTAGCTTCGAGGTTCGCAAACAGCTCTTGAGCCTCTTCACCGTGCTGACCACCGACGTCGTAATTGTTTGCCGCAGCCCATTCAGCGACAGTGTCAGACGCAATAGCCTGCTCGAACGCATCGCCCAAGGCAGCCTTAACGTCTTCCCCAGCCGAGTTGTGAACAGCAAACCCGATGGCCTGTTTAAGCGGCAGATACTGATCAAGACCGTCATAGATGCCGAAGGCAGACGGCACGGTTGCCCCTGCGATCTGCGCGCCATCGGGCGTCAACATAGCAAGCGGTTTAAGTTGACCGCCTTCGATCAACGGAGCCTGTTCAGCCATTGACGTCACAACCAACGCAACTTCACCCGCTATCGCTGCCTCCTGCCCGGGCGCGGAGCCTTTGTATGGAACAAACTTGAATTCTGCACCGGACCCTTTTTCGATGGCCAGAAGGTTCAAGTGGTGGATCGAACCTGCGCCCGAAGCCGCGGCTGGAATAGTGCCCGGAGCAGCTTTCGCGGCGTCGACCAGTTCTTCCAGAGTATTGTAAGGGCTGTCCGCCGGAACCGAGATCAGATCAGGTGATCCGCCAACAATGAACGGATACCAAAAGTCAAATTTCTTATCCCAACCACCCTGCACAGCAGCGGTGACGTTCGATTCAGACAGACCGACCAGTGTATAGCCATCGTCTGGCTGGTTCATGACGTAGACCATACCATTGGAGCCTGCGACACCACCTGTTTGATTGATCACATTGATCGAGACCGGAAGGTGTTTTTCCATCTCTGCCATGATCATACGGTTGATCGTGTCCGTGCCGCCACCGGCCCCCCAGACCACAGCTGTGGTGATATCACGATAGGGGTAATCCTGTGCAGCAGCTGCGCCTGCAATACCGGTCGCCATCACAGCTGCGGCCGCCAACCGCCCTAGCATTAGTTTCATTTCCAAGTCCTCCCAAACAACTTCGCGTTTATTATTGCATTTATTTGCGTATACATTAAAGAATGCGTTGTCAACGGACTGTAGTGAAAGCTGCGATCGCGCTATGAATGCGAAACAGGAAGAAAGCGGGGCAAAATGAAAAAGACTTACGATATTGCAGTGTTCCACGGGGACGGGATCGGCCCGGAAATTATGGGCCCCACGCTTGAAATCCTGCGCCAGCTCTCGCTCAGCAATCCCAGCTACGACCTGGCGTTTACAGACGCGCCGGCAGGCGCAGGCCACTACGCCAAAACTGGAGAATCGTTTCCCGCCGGATCACTCGAGACTGCCCGCAATGCTGATGCGATTCTGCTATCTGCAATGGGCTTGCCGGATGTTCGATACCCGGACGGAACTGAGATTTCACCGCAGATCGATCTGCGAAAGCAACTGGGACTTTTCGCTGGTGTGCGACCTGTAAAGGTAAGCAGCGGACAAATGACCCCATTGGCTCTGCCTCCCGGAAAAGAGATCGACTTTGTCTTGATACGCGAAAGCACAGAAGGGCTGTTCTTCACCCAAGGCGCTGGCGAAGTTTCCGAAGACGAAGCACGAGAAACTCTCCTGATCACGCGTGAGGTGTCCGAAAAACTGTTCCGTTTCGCGTTTGAGCTCGCACAGAACCGCAAAAGAACCGGGCGCGGCCGGGGGCGAGTTACATGTGTCGACAAGGCCAATGTATTTCGCGCCTTTGCGTTCTTCAGATCAATGTTTGATGCAGAAGCCGCCCACCATCCCGAATTGCAGGCAGACCATGCTTATGTTGATGCCACCGCTCTGTGGTTGGTTCAAAAACCTTGGGAATTTGATGTTTTGGTCACCGAGAACATGTTCGGAGACATCCTCTCTGACCTTGGTGCGGGCCTCATGGGGGGTCTTGGACTGGCTCCGTCAGCGGATATCGGGTTGAAACACGCTGTATTCCAACCCTGCCATGGTTCCGCACCGGACATTGCGGGACAGGGTATCGCCAACCCTTTTGCAATGATCCTGTCCGCAGCAATGATGCTGGAATGGTTGGGGCTGACCCATGGCAACCCAGCCCTGTCCAAAGACGGCGAACGATTGCGTGAAGCCGTGGAAAAGGTGACTGCAAAGGGACAGAACCTGACATTTGATCTAGGTGGCACCGCCGGAACGCAGGATGCAGCCGCATCGGTGTTGGAAGCATTGCAGGCATGAATACCCAAGAAGGCATCAGAGTCGCGTGTGTGGGTGCGGGGTATTTCAGCAGGTTCCACTACGAAAGCTGGTCCCGAATGCCCGGAGCGGTTCCGATTGCATCCTGCAACCGTGATATCAAAAAGGCGAAAGAAACAGGACTGGCCGCTTATGATGATCTGTCAAAAATGCTGGAGACTGAAAAACCAGATCTTGTGGACATCATCCTTCCACCAGTGGCGCAGGCCGAAGCAATCCGAACGGTACTGCACTCTGGTATCAAGTGGCTGATCTGTCAAAAGCCATTCTGCATGTCTCTGGATGAAGCGGAGAAGATCGTCTCCGAGGCTGAAGCGGTAGGCGCAACTATCGTCGTGCACGAGAATTTTCGATTTCAGCCCTGGTATCGTGCGATCAAGGTGGCGATGACCGAGGGTCGAATTGGCACACCTCTTCAAGCGACTTTCCGGCTTCGGCCCGGCGACGGACAGGGACCACGAGCCTACCTTGACCGGCAGCCGTATTTTCAGGACATGCCGCGTTTCCTCGTTCATGAAACAGCGGTTCACTGGGTAGACACATTCCGATTTTTGTTCGATGCGCCCAGCGCAGTTTATGCGGACTTGCGCCAAGTTAACCCAGTTATCGCAGGCGAGGATGCAGGTTTCATCCTGTTTGATCACCCCAACGGTTTGAAAGCCCTGTTCGATGGCAACAGGTGCCTTGACCACAGTGCAGAAAACCTGCGTCAAACCATGGGTGAGGCTCTCATCGAAGGAACCGAAGGATCACTGGTTCTCAACGGCGACGGTTCAGTTGACCTCCGCGCATTTGGAAAACAGGAGAGACAGCAGATTTTACCTCCGAGCGATCATGATGGGTTTGGAGGAGACTGCGTACACGCCTTGCAAAGTCACGTCATTTCGGGCCTTCTACGAGGCACGCCGTTGGAAAACACGGCCCGAGATTATTTGGATGTGATCCGCATCGAAGAGAATATCTATCTCTCAGCTGCGGAAGGACGAAAAATCAACCTGGAGACGCCGTGAAGGATCAGGACGCAAAAACTCTTTCCAATACACAACGCGCTGTAAGAGATTTGCGGCGGATGATCCTGTCCGGCGAACTTGCGGCCGGAACTGACCATCTGGAATCGGAACTCGCCGAAACCCTTGGTATGTCCCGCACCCCGATACGGGAAGCCGCGCTGATGTTGGAAAGTAAGGGGTTGCTGGAAATGCGGCCCCGGAAGGGCGTTCGGATACTGCCTGTTTCATCAGATGATATGCGTGAGATTTACGACATACTGACGGAACTCGAGAGTCTCGCAGCACAGCGCGCTGCCGAAGCGGGCTATTCAAAAGATGAACT
Organism: Ruegeria sp. CL3; assembly: GCF_056536505.1. Taxonomy (NCBI): domain Bacteria; kingdom Pseudomonadati; phylum Pseudomonadota; class Alphaproteobacteria; order Rhodobacterales; family Roseobacteraceae; genus Ruegeria; species Ruegeria sp. CL3. The sequence goes on from NZ_JBQFPT010000011.1 coordinate 57,682, forward strand.
GGCGGTACTCGCCGGATCAATTGCAAAGATGGACCAAGCCATCGAAGCCGAAGATCTTGAAGCCTGGGCCGAGGCAGACGAGTTGTTTCATCAGGAGCTCGTTCGGTTGGGCGGCAACAAACGAGTCGAAGCGATTGTTGCCATGATGAGCGACCAGGTGCGCCGCGCGCGCGCAACGACATTGTTCATCAGGCCCCTGCCCGTCAAATCCAACGAAGATCACCGGGTTGTTTTTCAAGCGATTAGTGAAGGTCGTCCAAATGCCGCCCGTGAACGTCATCGAGAACACAGGCTGCAAGCACAGGCTATGCTTTGCGGGATACTTGAAAAGCATCGGCTTAACAGCCTCTGATCTTCTCGCACCCGGTCGTTAATCAACTAAGATAGCTGCTTATTTTCGGCACAAAAGGCGCTCCGAATGCCTGTCTAACACGGCAGTCCGCCGTTGAGTCTAGCTGTTCTGATTTACTTTTTTCAGGTCACTCAACCAATCACTGTATCGGTGGGGTTGCAATAGTACGATTTCGTATTACTTTAGTTCGATATCGTACTATTGGAGAGTCAAGATGCCAAACCGAAGACGTTTTCTCAAGATTCTAGGCGGAGGCACGATACTGGTGGCAACGGGCGCGGTTGGGTTCCTCGCTACACGCACGCCGCATGACGCGCTGGCTCCGTGGACGCCAAAACCGTATGACGACCTACGCAAAGCCGCTTTGTCCTACGCAATTCTCGCCCCCAATCCACACAACTTGCAACCTTGGCTGGTCGAGTTGGTTGGGCAAGACAGGGTGCGCATCCACCGTGACACAGATCGCGAGCTTCCTGAGACCGATCCTTACCACCGCCAACTCTACATCGGCCTCGGTGCATTTGTTGAGACGATGGTACTGGCAGCAGGTGCTCTCGGGTTTGATACCGAGGTCAAGTTGCTGCCAGATGGGGATGACGGACCTATTGCAGAAGCAGTGTTTGTACCTGGAGGGGCACCCGATCCACTTTCAGATCAAATCCTAAACCGACATTCAAACAAAGAACCGTATACTGAACAGCGGCTGTCCGAGACGGAAGTGTCGGTCCTTGAAAACTACGCCACCCTGATTACCGATGAAGATTTGGTGACCCGTATCCGAGACCTTACGAAACGCGCTTTCGAAATCGAAATGCGAACACCGCAGACCTTGAAAGAATCTGTCGACCTCATGCGGATCGGGAAAGCAGAAATCAACGCCAACCCGGACGGGATTGAGTTACGCAATCCCATGCTGGAAACGCTGCGACTTTCCGGCCTATTGGACAATGAGACCCTTATGAACGTTGACCACCCGGGCACTCAGTCACACATGCGAGGCTACTTCGCCATGCTAGACGCGACGCCGCAATACGCAGTCCTGACGACGGCTACAAACACGCGAAGCGATCAACTCGATGCCGGACGTCAATTGATGCGTTTTTACCTGAAGACAACCGAAATGGGCCTAGGCGTTCATCCGGTCAGTCAGGCCCTTCAGGAATATCCTGAGATGGCAGATGAATTCGCTCTCGCGCATGAGCTTCTTGCGTCACCAGGCCACACGGTGCAAATGTTGCTGCGTTTGGGGTATGGACCTGAGCCAATTGCCACACCCCGCTGGCCTCTGGAGACACGAATTCTGAATGAAGCCTGAAGATGAGACCAACGAAGTCTACCGGTTCTTCACCGAGGTCGGGATCATCAACCAGCTGATCTCGACCAAGCTTGAAGCGTTTTTACCTGGTCGAATGACCGCAACCCAATTTGGCATATTGGGCCACCTGGTCCGGCGCCCCGAGGGGGAAACGCCACTACAGCTATCGAACGCTTTTCAAGTGCCCAAGACGTCAATGACGCACATGCTCGCGAGCCTTGAAAACCATGCTCTTATTACCCTTGAAGCCAACCCCGATGACAAGCGTTCGAAAATAGCCCGGTCCACGCCACAAGGCGCGGAGTTTTTGCAAGCTTGTACGAAGCGGATGTCGGAATCACTAGCTCCAGTTTTATCCGAACTCGGGTCAAGTCCGTTTCACAATTCGCTGCCGAATCTGACGCTCATACGAGAAGCTTTGGATAGCGAACGGGACTAAGCAAAAACCAGTGTTGGCCAGAATACGAAGCCAAATTCTCAGAACATCATGCAGTCTCCGCCCGGGGGAAGCGGCGGTGATCCTTCAGGCAAGGTGGGCGTGTAGTCAAATGTCACAATCGTCGCGCCGCCGTCGAATGCTACAAACAGTTGGTTAGATCCCGACCTAATGGCGATGCCTTCCGGGTCAGTTCCGAATTCCAACAGGCTTTGCTGGGCGAGCAATTGGCCATTTGCCGTGAACTCATACAAGCTGTTTGACCCTTCCCAGTCATCAACAATCAACATGTGACCGGTGCGTGGATCAATCGCGATGCCCTGCGCCTCGCTTAAGGGGGGAGAGAGCTTCATTGTATCCAACCTCGCCGCCAACGCACCCTCTGAAGTGAACCAGGACAACCTTTCCGGGTCATCTTCTACGGTCACGATCTGCCCCTTGGCGTTGATCGCGATCCCCTCGGTGTCTGCGAATCCGCCTTCCAGAGTGAAAGGCGCTCCGAGTGGCTCTCCATCTTTGGTGACACGTTGAAGGCTGCCGAGACCATCGCCCAACAACAAGTGATCCCCTTCGATAGCAATTGCTTTGATACGGAAGAGATCGCTGGATATGCGGCGCAACTCATCACCTTGCAATGTAACGAGAATGGCCTCGGGCCCCTCGTTCGCAATCCACAACCCACAAAACGTCGGATCGTAGTCAAGACTTGCGGGTTGATTGAGCTCATACCGCCCTGTTTCGCGAAGCTGCAATGCCGTGGCCGGGGTCGACACAGCAAAAAACAACAACGCGGTGGTCCTCACAAACACTCAGGATGCTCCTAACTGAGTTAGAAAGGTGGGGCGTTGTCGTGACGGGTCAATGCAAAGAACGATTGGTCTCCTAACAACAGAGGCCATCACATTGCCTCACCAGAGGAACGGAGAACGCCAAGAATCGGCCCAAGGTTGCGTGAGTTTGAAATATCCATCGACACAAACCAAGGCGATGAACTGGTGCAGTTTCTTGCATCGCAGCGGGACAGGGGGTTCCCTACCACGCAATAATTATAGACGAGTCTGTCGCGTCACGACTCTCGGCATCGAGTGCTGTTTGGCCTTGCTGCTACCAATTGCAGAATTCGATCTGCTTTAACCAAATTCACAGACAATTTGGTGTCGAACCCCGTAACGCTTAAGCTTCGGCGATCAATGTGCCCCAACTGGAAAAGCCACCGTCTGTCTCGCAGATGATTGTCTCCATCCCGGTTACCGCATCGTTCCCAAAATAGCAGTCCGCAAACGCACCCGTGCCAACAAATGATAGGGTCAGGGCAACAAGGCCCAAAGCTGCAATCCTCTTCATGATACTCACTCCTTTAGATGAGCTTCATGTGGGAGTTGTCTTTTGCTGAATGTATTTTGCTTTGATTAAGTTTTTTTAACTGAAGACTGCCTGTGGCAGTTGTCTTATCGGAACGCAGCACGCTGCAAATGTTTGCTCAGAAAAGACAGGTTCAGCATCTAAAATGAAGAAACAGCACATCCGCGTTCAGGCATTGGCACAACTCGATCTCAACCGGTGTCAAGCAGACCTATCTTAATATCACAGCCCTTTCTTGAGAGGCTTTCAGTAGAAACCAATCTCACTGACATCTACGCGAGCCTCGTGATCGCGCCCGAAGGCGACAACTCCAACTGAAGTAATTTCGTCAGCAACGGGAATAGCGCGCAATATGGCGCCTGAAGCCTTGAAACCTGACAGAGGCAAATAAACTTCGGTCCAGTCTTCAGAAGTTGCGAACTCGGCCTGATAGTATTTCCACGGAAGCACCGTGCCGCGTGTTCTGAGGTGAACGAAATATTGCTCACCGTTCCCCCGTACCAATAATCTGACGCCTGATACACCCTCATCTGGCCGATCAGACAACTTGCGCCGGAACTGGATGAAGCCGCCGTTATTGTCCGTACTGACCGTTCCGGTCAGCCGCGCGAATGCAACATCACCTTCCGAACGAAACTGCACTTGTCCTGAGGAAACTCCTCCCATGACGGTGTCGGCAACGTAGTCCCAACGCGTCTCCGGAGACTTGGAAAAGTCTTCAGTCAGTTTTTCATCAGCCTGAGCCATTGTGCATCCAATGATAACAAGACCTGAAACAAGCCCAATGAAGTTGGCAAGCATTTTGTTCCTTCTCAGTTCAGTATCGCAATGGAAAGGTTCAGCGCCGTGGCAAATGCGACCCATGCAAAGTACGGCAGGAAGGCCAGCGTAGAAACCCGATCGGAATTCCTGACCTGAACGATGAACATGACGATCACAGCCAACAACGCGACAATGACCACAAAGGCAATCCACGGCCGTTGCAGTACGAAAAAGGCTGGGGACCACAAAAAGTTCAGAACCATCTGCGCCCACCACAGCTTCATGGCGGTCGAGCTTCGGTCTGCTTCGAACTGGCGCCAACCTACCATAGCGATCAAGACATATAGCACTGTCCAAACTGGCCCAAAAATCCAATTTGGTGGATTGAAAGCCGGCTTAGAAAGCTGCTCGTACCATTCGCCGGGTGCGGTCAGTGTCCCGATCAGGATGCCGCCTCCCAACATGAGCGCAAGGAATGCTATGCGGATTAACCAGTTCGACATTTTGGGATAGCTTTCAGCAGTCCTGTGTCGCCACGTTCACAAATGCTTCGGAAGAGAAGGTCGCAGTACTGGTCTCATCCGCATCGGTAAATGACACCGTGGCGCCTTCGATCTCCGACCCCGTTACGGTGATTTCGCGTTGCCCGATAGTATCATCGACATCGATGGTAAAGGCGAGTGTGTCCCCGGCTGCGAGGGAGGCGATCTCAAGTTCAATTGTATCTTGCCCGTCCACGACCGCTGGGATTTGCCGCAGAGCATCCGCACCCTCAACGAATTCGAGAGGTTGGAATACCTCCACGCCAGCACCCTTTTCGGTAACGTCGAAAATCAGACGTCCGGTAGATTGCGACAAGTCAATTTTGAGGGTCGAGGCTTCTACTTCGCAAGCTCCGACATTTGTCAAAACAAAACGGTCCTTGGGTGCGCCTTCTATAAAACGAATTTGTACACCAGCTTGAAGCGAAGTAGCTGCAAATAACCCAAGGGTCGCCGTAAGAATACTCTTCGAGAACATATTCATCTCCTAACTAAACGGTTCATGATAGATACGCCTCGGCGGGTTTCCTGGATCAGACTTATACCCTTTGACTATCGTGGTTTAGCAGACAGGAGCTTTCGAAGTTCCACGCTCCGCAGTTAGAACGGCGAAGTCAAAACATGCCATTGTCATTCTCGCTGTTTGCTGGAACTTCCTGAAGAACGTCCCAGTGTTCGACAACCTTGCCATCAGCATCCAGGCGAAAAATATCGATCCCTGCGTACTCTAGACCATCGGGCCAGATCTGATGGCAATGCAGAATAACGTGATCGTCTTCAGCAAAGGCACGTTTGATATCCACACGCTTTCCCGGGTATTCGGCGGCCATGCGCTCAAAATAGTCAACAAAGGCTTGCTTACCGTCGCCAACATGCGGGTTGTGCTGCGTATAGGTTTCCCCAACAAAGGTCGCTATGGCCTCGGCAGGTCGAGACGCGTTGAACATCATTTCATAAAAGGCGATGACGTTTTTCTTGTTTGTTTCTAGGTTCGGCATGCTGATCTCCAAATCGACGTTATTACCGCCCAAAAATGTTGACCCACGTAATTCTTGGAAGCAACCCGGCAAGAATCTCGACCACTAATCGGCAAGAGGTTACACGCTTGATTTTGCGGCCCGACTATTTCGAGGGTTAGCCCTTACTCGGTGTCTTCGAAGTCTATATGAATATGATTTCCATCAGGATCGGCCACATGGATTTGGACCATTCGGGCGCCTGGGACGTCAGTTTTGCGGTACTTGATCTGACTCGAGTTCAGTTTTTCTTCGAACGCGCTCAACCCCGTGGCTGAGAGCGCAAAATGCTCGAGCTTGAGCTTCGCTTCGGAACCGACATTTGGCGTTCCTTCGTGCCCCACAAGGTGGACCACGGCGTCATCACCCGCATACAACCATGCTCCGGGAAACGGAAAATCAGGGCGGGCCCCAAGTTTCAAACCCAAGACCTTTTCATACCAAGTAACCATCTCAGGCAATCTGTTCGTAACGATATTCACATGATCCAGCCGCTCAATTCTCATCTAAAAACCCTCAAGCACAAGCTTCCCTTTGGCCTTGCCGCTTTCTAGGATAGCATGGGCTTTCATTAAGTTTGTAGCATTGATCCTACCGAGTGTATCAGTCGCTGTGGATCTGATCTTTCCATCATCTATCAACCCGGCGACCTGATTCAGGATTTCGCTTTGACGACTCATATCTCCAGTCCCAAAAAGCGACCGAGTGTACATGAACTCCCAATGCAATGAGATCGACTTAGGTTTGAACGGCGCGATGTCGAAGGTCTCAGGATCATCGATCAACCCAAAGCGCCCTTGGGGTGTCATCACCTCTCCAGCTTGGGGCGCATAAAGCTGGGAATGGTTTGTCGAATAGATGAAATCCACGCTTTCGATGCCGAGCGCCTTGAGTTGTGAGCCAAAAGGTTCCGCGTGATTGATGACATGGTGCGCGCCTAGCTCTCGAACCCAGTCTTGTGTCTCGGGTCGGGACGCAGTTGCAATCACCGTCAAGTCAGTGAGAGCCCGCGCCAATTGAATGGTGATTGACCCGACACCACCTGCGCCACCAATAACCAGCAACGTATTGGTCCCGCCGGAAACGGTATCCAGGACTCGCAAGCGGTCAAACAGCATCTCAAAAGCAGTAAGCGTCGTGAGCGGCATAGCCGCAGCCGCTTTCGCCGGTATGGATTTTGGCGCGGCTCCGACAATACGTTCATCCACCAGATGAAACTCGGCATTGGTTCCCGGTCGGTTGATCGCCCCGGCATACCAAACTGTATCTCCCGGACTGAAAGTCCCAACCGTTTCACCAACGGTTTCGACGACGCCTACCGCGTCCCACCCCAGAATATCAGGTGCTGGACCTACAGGAGCACGTTTTTGCCGAATTTTCGTATCGACCGGGTTCACTGACACGGCCTGCACCTTCACCAACAAGTCGCGCCCCTTCGGCGTCGGTTTGTCGGCCTCGAAGTCGACTAAGGCGTCCGTCCGATCAATCGACCCTGTCTCACGGTATCCCACGGCTTTCATAGCTTGCTCCTTTGTCCGGTTCTGTATCAACCGATGACTGTCATTTCATTCAACGTGAATTCTGCAACGGCGCCCTCTGTTGCTTCCAGATAAGCCGCAAGGTGCTGAGCACCCATGTGGGTTTGCCAAAGCTCTCGGCTTTCCCAATTTTCGTAGAACACGAAATGAGCCGGGTTGTCGTTGTCCTGGTGCAGGTCGTAGTTAATACAACCCTCTTCGGCACGGGTTATGTCGATGAGCTTGATCAGCTCACCCTTTACGAGGTCGATCTTGTCGGGGTTGGCTTTGATGTTGGCGAGGATTGTCAGCTTGGCCATTGGATTAGGTCCCTTGTTTTCCTGAGCGATGCGCAAGATTTACGCCGCAGTACTTTCGGGATAAACAGGGCATAATCGAACATATAATCCGGAAATTCCGTTTAATGCTTTTAGACAATCTTCGCTTGTTTCTGACCATAGCCGAGAAAGGCAGTCTTGTGGCCGCGGCGCGCGAGACAGGGTTGTCGAGCACGACAGTGTCCGAGCGGCTCGCCGCACTGGAAGGACATTACGGTGTGGTTTTGTTCAACCGCACCACCCGTTCAATTAGCCTGACCGAAGAAGGCCGGACACTAGCCGACGGAGCAAGAAGCGTCCTCAGTGAGGTTGCGGAGCTGGATACGCTAGTTCGGCACGGCGCAGAAACTCTGTCTGGTCCAATTCGCATAAGCGCGCCCATTGATTTGGGACGGAGCATTGTCTCCAAGGTTATTGCCGAATTCACCGAAGAGAACCCTGCAGTCTCAATCGAACTTTCCCTCTCAGACGGTTATGTCGATCTTGTCGGCCAGGGTTTCGACCTCGCCGTTCGCTTCGGCAACATCACAGACAGCTCGCTCAGGTTGCGAAATCTAGGAAGCTACCAACGTTTCGTGTGTGCGTCCCCAAGTTATCTGGCCTCATTCGGAACACCAGAAAAACCAGAAGATCTGTTAAACCACAACTGCTTGGTGATGAGGTTTGGCGACATGATCGACAACGTTTGGGAGTTTGGGTCGGGACCAAATGCCCAGCGCGTATCAGTAAAGGGAAATCGAATAGTCAATGATGGTTCACTCATCCGCGATTGGGCGATCGCAGGCCATGGGGTCGTCTTGAAGTCGGAGCTGGATGTCGGCGACGATGTTCGATCTGGCAGACTTGTTTCTGTCTTGCGCGACTTCCTACCACCGCCGAAACCTTTGCAAATGATGTTTCCGCCGAGCCGAGCCCAACCACGTCGCATAACGGTCTTGGCCGAGCATTTGCGTCGCAAATTTGGTGTGAGTTGAGGCCGCAGGGGAAGAAACTAATCTGACAGCAGCTGTGTTTGTTTAATGAACTTCAAAGTCGCCTTTGCCAGCTCTGTGCCAGCATCTTCTTGAATGAAATGCCCCGCTTTAGGCACAACGGCATGATTTTGGCCAGCTGCCCCAGGGATCGACTTTTGGAACAGTTTGTCTACCCCCGCCATGACCCTGTCATCTTCTCCAAAAACAGTCAGAAACGGAGTGTTCAGGGTCTTGAGGGTTTCCCATGCGGCTCGGTTGGCTTCTGAAGCTGGATTGTCAGGCGAGTCGGGCACCAACACTGGAAACTCTCGAGCGCCCGCCAGATAGCGCGCATCCGGGAACGGTGCGTTATAGGCTGCGACCTCTTCATCTGAAATCTTGGATGTTGTGCCACCGAATACGATGCGTCCCGAATTAAATTCCGGCACGGATTGCGAGTATTCCCGCCATGAAAGAAATGCCTCACCCAAGGGCACGTCACCGGTGGGCAAGGCCGTGTTCGCCACAACCACACGAGAGAACCGCTCGGGCATACTCGCAACCAGCCGCAAGCCAATGAGTCCGCCCCAGTCCTGACACACCAATGTGATGCCCGTCAGGTCAACTTTCCGCAACCACCCGGACATCCAGTCTACATGACGTTGGTAAGTGTAATCGGATCGCTCAGTGGGCTTGTCCGACCGGCCAAACCCAATCAAATCAGGAGCCAGAACTCGATGGCCCGCATCTTTGAATAACGGAATCATTTGCCGATACAGGAAGCACCAGGTTGGCTCTCCGTGCATCAACAACACTGGCGGTGCCTGCGCCGGTCCCTCGTCCAAATAGTGCAGACGGAGAAGACCGCCCTCGGTATCATCCACATCAAGATAGTTCGGGCCAAAGTTGAAATCTGGCAGCCCGTCAAACCGGTTGTCCGGTGTACGAAGGAACTTCATCGTGAACTCTCCAAAATTGCCGACGGTCTTGGTCCAACAACAGTGATGGATAAAACTAAAACGGTCCAGTTCCAGCGTATACCGAATTCAGGTTTGGTTTAGTTGAACGCATTGCTTCGGTCCCTCGCGGCGGAGGTTCTTTTTTGCAGACGTCTTGAATCTAACGTTCCGGCAAAAAAATTTGGTCTCAAAAACCCTATATTATGAGTTCATCTGTACGGATCGCCGAGAGGCGGATCAGAAGAAAATCGCAAGTCCAGTCATTGAGACAACCAAGAAAAGCAGAGTCATGATACCGCCCGAGCGAACAAAATCGACCACCCTGTAACCTGCTGGGCCCATGATCAACGCGTTCACCTGGTGTGTTGGGATCAAAAATGAGTTGGACGTTGAAATTGCCACGGTGAGAGCAAATACAGCCGGGTTTCCTCCCGCCGATACAGCAATAGAAACTGCTAGCGGCACCAGCAGAACAGTTGCACCTACGTTCGACATGACCAGCGTGAACGCCGTCGCCAAAACGGCTATTCCCGCTTGCAAAGACCAGATCGGCCACCCCTTCAAAAGGGCCAACACATGCGCTGCAATCCAATCCGCAGTGCCGGTGTTCTGAACCGCCTGACCCAACGGGATCAGTGAAGCGAGTAGAAAAACTGTGCTCCAACTTATCGACTCGTAGGCCTCATCGATCGACAGCACCCGGCTCAAAACCATGCCAACAGCGCCAACCAACAGGCACAATGATAAACGCAGGTCAGAAAACAGAATTAAGCTCAACGCTATTAGGAAGAAGGCGAGCGCCCATCCGACCTTGTGTGGCCGCAACTCTTCTTGGGGAAAGTCCGAGGTGACAACGACGAAGTCCCTGTCTGACTTCACTCGTGTCAGACGGTCCCACTGCACATGCACCACACACGTGTCGCCGGCTTGCAAAGGAACTTGCCCGATATGCGTGGCTGAATGATCTTCGGTCTCAACGTGGCTGAGTGTTTCTTCGCCACGCTGAATGGCCAACAAAGACAAACCATGCGTTTGGCGGAGACGTAAATCAATAGGTGTCTGGCCGATCACTGATGAACCGGGAGGAATAACAACCTCGGCCACTCCCGATTGCGTCGCGGCGAAATCATCCGCAAAGACATCTAGTTGGGGTAGGATCTCCAAGCCGTAGGGCTCAGCAAACTGGTGCTCAACCACCCGACGCAGGCCAAGCACGGCGAGCCGCGCCGGGGCTTCAATCTTAGTATCAGCCATCGGCGCAATGACCTTGTGGCCGCGATAAGATGTGCCAAGAATGTACATGTTATGGGCGACCATGAGATCCGCAAGCGTTTGCCCTATGATGATCGAACCTTCAGGGACACGTATCTCAAACATATCGGCCCTAAGCCCGTAGGTGTTTTCGACATAGGCCTCCATGGACCGAGCCGAGCTTGCGTCTTCTCCACGTTCCCGCCGCGCTGGAAGGACCCAACGACCAAAGAGCACAAAGTAGAGCACCCCTGTCAGCACCAGCATCACACCGATAGGCGTGACTGAAAACAACCCAAATGTCTCCATTTGTTGGTCAGCTGGAAGGGATGAGTTTGCCGAAACAATCAGGTCATTCAGCAGGATAAGGGGCGACGACCCGACCAATGTGATTGTACCACCCAGAATCGCGCAAAACCCCATGGGCATCAGCAACCTACTCATCGGGATTTCCGTACGTGCTGAGATGCGGCTCACAACAGGCAGAAGAAGCGCAGCAGCTCCGACGTTTTGCATGAAGGAGCTGATGACACCAACCGTTGTTGATATAATTGGGATGATCCGGGCTTCTGTCGTGCCACCATTCTTGAGGATCAAGGCCGCAACCTTTGACATAAGTCCAGTCTTATCAAGCCCAGCCCCTATTATCATAACTGCGATGATGGACATCACAGCGTTTGAGGAAAAACCTTCAAAGAGCCTGGAGACATCGGCAAGATTACCCAGCCCCGGTAGATAGCTCAGTGCGCCAAGCAGCACCATCACGAGAATTGCTGCGACATCGATCCGTATAATCTCGGTAACAAAAAGTAAGACTGTAAAAGCTAGTAGACTCAGTACGGCTATCATTTCGTACGTCAGTGTTGGTAATTCCATATCGTACTCCCAACCTAACGTTACCTGAATAGAAGCAAATGCGAAGGACCAACTATGTGCCGAAAGTAAGGCCAAAATCTATCAGGCCGGTTCAAGAAGCTCGTTTTTTTTGGACATGGTATTTGCTGAAACATGGAATTCGCCAACTCAAAGAGACCCTGATGATAAACTCAAAAGCGTCTCTTAGTCACCGCAATCGGAGGGAAGGTGTCCATTCGCAGACTTGTGATAGATCCCCGCGTCCATAGTAGATATTGCCTTACCCGCGAAAAGAGTGCGCCTAAACCGGCGCGCTCAATCTATTTGGTCTTGCCTTTCACCAAGGAGTTAAGAGTGATGCATCACTCTGCGGTAAACTTTGGGCAAACTACATAGTCTAATTGGGGTGCCTGAAGTATTTTGCGCAAACCTACAAGTCTGTAGGTATTTATAAAGCTGCATTTCCTACATTGATTTGACTAATGAAAACCTTGGACGCTCGCCCATTATTCTGCGCAGTATTTGCGCATAACTTTACACGATTTGCGAAAAGCGTTGCATGAATAGTCACAGCGCATGGATGTCGAACGGATCGGAAAAACCTTTGATCCTAGTGCCGACAAATGTCTCCAGCACATTAGCCATTTCCAAGAGATCACAGGTTTCTTGATCAACCAGAATTCGACTTCCAGTTTTCTGCGTTTCCGCCTCCAGGCGAGCAGCAAGGTTTACGGTCGATCCGATACAAGTATACGTCGCCCTGTTGTCTGTACCGGCATAACCAGCGACGACTTCTCCAGTCGCTATTCCGATACCGATTTTTAGGTCACTTTTCCCCTCTGAGCGCCGTTCGAGATTTAATATCTCAATCATGTTATGCATTTCATGCCCTGCCGCCACTGCACTTTGTGCGGAGTTGGACAGCGGCTGCGGAACTCCAAAAAGGGCCATCAAACCATCTCCCAACATCAGGCTGACAATCCCGCCATTGCTGGTAACAGCCTCGAACATCAGCGTGTAGAAAGTGTTGAGCAGGTCGATTGTTTCCTCGGGTGCGAGATCTTCCGATAGGGTCGTGAAGCCGCGAATATCACAGAAGAGTACCGAAGCGTTGGCACGTTTGCCGCCTATCGCAAAGCCAGATTCTTGCAGGTCTTGTGCAACCTCCGTTGTTGCAAAGCGCTCTAGCAGTCGTTTCTGTTCGTCCCTGAGTCTTTTCTTCTCAAGGCCGCTAGAGACGCGCGCACTGAGGAGTGTTTTATTGACTGGTTTTGGCAGGTAGTCTTCAGCGCCCAATTCAATGCACCGCACGACATTGTCCAGACCCTCAACGGATGACGTCACTATCACTGGCAGATCACGCAGTTCAGTGTTGGATTTGACGGCCTCCAGAACCTGAAAGCCGTCCATTTCCGGCATTTCGATATCCAGTAGAAGCAAGTCAAACGGCTGGTTAGACAGCATCTCCATAGCAACCCGGCCGTTTTCCGCAACCGATGCTTGGTGACCCAAGAGCTCTACACTGCGTGATAAAAGCAAGCGGTTCACCTTGTTGTCGTCGACGATGAGCAAGTGGCCGGGGGCGTCAGTCATCAATCAGGCTCCGCAACGCGGCGGCGGCAGTGTTTAGGGCTGTCTCCAGCGCCGTCGCATCTTTTTGGTCTCCAGCCTCGGGCAGTTCTCCGAGTTCAACTTTTCTGGCCAGTTCGGCAAGAACCGTCGCTCCAAATGTGTTGGCGTTCGACTTGATGGAATGCGCAGCACGCCGGTAACGGTCGGCATCGGCCGCAGCCGCAGCCGCTTTCAATTCGCCTATCATACCGGGCGCTTCATCGAGAAAGGTGTTCACAAGCTCAGCAGCAAAGTCTTCGCCTGTGGCGTCTTTAAGCTCCATGAAGATTTCATGGTCTATTGGGCTGTCTGTCATGGATCACCTTCTTATTCTTGGGGAATTTAACAGGGCTTCAATTAGGACAGGTACGCGGATTGGTTTGGTGATATAGTCGTCCATCCCTGCATCCAGGCACATCTCACGGTCCCCCTGCATTGCGTTCGCGGTCATCGCGATTATGCGAGGGCGACTTCCATCCGAATGCGCTTTGTTGATACGGCGAGAAGCTTCAAGACCATCCATCTCGGGCATTTGCACATCCATGAAAACGACATCGTATGTTTGCCGGTTGACGCTTTCGACCGCCTCAGCACCGTTGCTGGCCAAATCCGCGCGATAGCCCATCTGCTCGAGCAGTCGGAGTGCAAGTTTCTGGTTCACCAAATTATCCTCAGCCAGCAAAATGCGCAGCGGATGTCGCGTCGCCATATCCGGATCTGTTTGAGGTTTGTCCTGTGGTTCGGACGGCTTTACTCGCACCTTTTCAGTCGCGAACAGTGTGACCAGGGTGTCGAACAGGTGGGATTGGCGCAAAGGTTTGGCGAGGTTGGCGGCGAAGAGCCCATCTTCCAAGTCTATATCTCGCGGACCAAGTGAACTGAAAAGGATGAGTGGCAAACCCGGCTTCTTGGCGCGAACTTTTTTGGCAAGCTCTTCTCCATCCATTTCGGGCATATGCATGTCGAGAATGGCCAAATCGAACTCGACGCCTTCTTCTAGTATCCTCAGCGCCTCCAACGGAGTCTCACTAGTCGTGGTCTGCGTGCCCCATTTCTCGGTTTGAAGAGACAGGATTTTACGATTGGTGGCATTGTCGTCCACCATCAAAATTCGTTTGCCTTCGAGTTCAGGCTGAACGCCGACGAGATTGCGTGAAGACGACTTAACCGGCTTTGCAGGTTTTGCCTGGATCTTGAAAATAAAAGTGGAACCGCTCCCCTCGCCATCGCTTTCAGCCCACATGGTCCCGCCCATGAGTTCCGCAAGACGTTTCGAGATCGCAAGACCCAAACCAGTCCCGCCATATTTTCTGGTCGTTGAACTATCCGCCTGACTGAAAGACTGAAACAATCGACTCATGCCTTTCTTGGACAGGCCGATTCCGGTGTCTCGGACTTTAAACGTCAGTTCGAGCACTCCCTGTACCTTGGCAGATTGCTCAACAGACAGAACTACTTCGCCGCTTTCGGTAAACTTCACTGCGTTGGAAAGAAGGTTTAGCAGAATCTGCCGCAATCTCGTTAGATCGGCGCTAATCGCCAGCGGTAGCGCGTCATCGAACTCATAGGCCAAATCGAGTTGTTTCTCGGCAGCCTTGCCGCTGATTAAATCGAGCGCGCTTTCTACGCACTCGCGCAGGTCAAACGGATGGTTTTCGATATCCATCTGTCCGGCCTCAATTTTCGAGAAGTCTAGGATCTCGTTGATGATTCCCAAAAGCGCATCGCCGCTATCGCGGATCGTATTGGCATAGTCGCTTTGTTCTGCATCCAACTCTGTGTCCATCAACAGCCCGCTCATCCCGATAACGGCATTCATTGGCGTTCGAATTTCGTGGGACATCGTCGCCAGGAAGGCGCTTTTTGCTTCGTTTGCTTCCTCAGCAACTTTTCGCGCCTCTTCGGCCTCGCGGAATAGACGAACATTCTCGATGGCAATTACCGCCTGGTCTGCAAACGAGTAGGCGAGGTCGATCTCATCTTTGGTAAAGGCGCCAGCTGTTTTCCGAGCGAACACCAACACACCCAGACACGCCTTGCCTTTTATTAGTGGCAGCAACAGGGCCGCGCGAACGCCATGACGATCATACGTAATCTGCTCGAACGGCGAGAGTTCGAGCGTATCCCAATCCGGAAGGTGGAGCATCTTCTTCTCATGAAGAACCTGAGCGGGAAAACTGGACATCGGATCCGGGTCGATAGGGAAACTCTGGTTTCCTTCAAGGGTGGCAACACCGTCTGCACTCACCCGCGCGAGCACCTCGAACGTGTTACCTTGAGCGGTCATGGCCGCAACCATATCAGAGGAAACCAACCGCACACCTGCTTCTGCGATTGCTTCGAAGACTGGCTTGATGTCGTCAGGAGACTGGCTGATCACCCGTAGAACGTCCGCACTCGCAGTCTGACGTGCCAGGGAAGCTTGCGTTTCATTAAACAGGCGAACGTTTTCCAGCGCGATGATGGCCTGATCGGCGAAGGACTCGGCAATGGCGACCTCATCTTCGCTGAAAACTTTGGCCGTTTTTCGGATGAACACCAAGGCACCGAAACATTCCGTCCCGCGCATCAGAGGCACTGTCAGCGAAGACTTGAACCCTTTCCGGCGGATGATTTCTTGATCGCGTGGGGGTAGCTCATCGTACCGCCATTCGGGCAAATGCAAGGTCTTGCCGTTCTTGATTGCCTTAGAGGGCAAATTGTCTTCGGGATCAATTGGCAGGCGCTCGGTCCAAGTGATTTCTTCGACGCCATCGGGTGTCGCGGCGGCGATTTGCCAAAGTTCAGTCTTGTTCGCCTGAATGGCAATCGACAGGTCGCAATCTATGAGGGTCGTCGCCAGTCCGACAATCTTTTCAAAAACCGGCTTGGTATCTGTTGGGGATTCAGAGATTACTCTTAAGACGTCCGCGCTTGCGGTTTGGCGCGCGAGTGCGGTCTGCGTTTCGTTGAAGAGTTGCGAGTTCTGAATTGCGATTATTGCCTGGGACGCGAAGGTCTCCATTTGCTTGATTTGTTTTTCGTCAAAAGCGGCCGCTGTTCGGCTCCCCATGCTGATAACACCAATTGTGTCACCATCACGGATCAGTGGCACGGAAAGAACAGATCGATAGCCTTCGAGATTAAACTTGAGCAGCGGATCATAATTGGTGTCGGCTTGAGTGTCCTCAACATAGTCAGCCCTTCCATGTAGAAGCGCACGCGCTGTGGCCGACGTTTCCCCGGGTTCAAAAGGATGTGCCTTTAAAAAATCCGCGAATTTGGCTGATACATTGTGTCCGGCAAAATAATGGTACTTCCCGTCTTCGGGTGTCTTAAGTGCCACAAAGGCATCCTGTAGGCGGCAAATGCGGGATGAAACGGCCAGCAATGCTTCCAGTACAGGCTCCAATGCGTCGGGAGACCGAGAAATAACTTCGAGTACTTCGTTTGTGGCTTTTTGATACTCTAACGATTCCTCAACTTCCGCCGTTCGGGCTGTCACCTCGTCGAATAGGTGCGCATTTCCAAGTGCAATTACCGCTTGCGAGGCGAATGTTTCAACTAAGGCTATCTGCTTGTCCGAGAACGCCCCAATTTTCGAATGAGCAAGTGAAATCACGCCGAGCGTGACCCCATCCTTGACCAGCGGAACCCCTAAAGCTGAACGAAATCCGGCACCCAGTGCTTCTTCTTTCCAGGCATAATCCGGGTCGTGTTCAAAATCTTCAATGTACACCGTTTTGCCTGTTAGCGCGACGCGTCCCGTGGTTGTGCCCTTGTCTGGTACAAACACCTGACGGTTAATAATGTCGTTGTGTGCCGCGGCGGAATTGTGGGTCGCAGCAACGTCATAAATTCCGGTTTCTTCGTTTAGAAGTGCGACGTAAGACGCTTCGGGTTTGCAGATGCGAACCGCCACCTGCAAAATAGCTTTGAGAACTGGATCAAGTTCATTTGGCGAGCGTGAGATAACTCCCAGTACCTCAGACGTGGCTGTTTGATAGTCGAGTGCTTCTTCAACTTCCACGGTGCGTGCCTGCACTTCTCTGAACAACCGGGTGTTGTTTATGGCTATCACAGCCTGGGATGCGAATGTCTCTAACAGGTTGACCTGTTTTTCACTAAACGCGCCGGGCTTCCGGTGGGCCATGACGATAACACCAACGGTCACGCCGTCGCTGACTAAGGGAACGCCGAGGGTGGTGAGGTAATCACCGATCTCCGCCGCCACCTTCCATGTGTAAGTTGGATCCTTACTCGTATCTTTTATGTAAACAGTCTTGCCGTGAAGAGCCGTGCGGCCGATGCACGAGCCTTCCTCTGGGGCAATAGGGTTGTCTGACAAATAGTTAAGAAACGCATCGCTCACGTTGTGGGACATGGCCACACGGTACAACCCATCGTCAGCATCCCGCATTGCGAAGAATGCATATTCTGGGTCGCAGATACGTGAGGAAACTTCCAGGATTGCATCCAGCACTCGTGGAAGATCGTTGGGCGAGCGAGAGATGACATCTAAAACCTCTGACGTGGCAGTCTGGTATTCTAGTGACTGCACGACTTCAGCAGTGCGTTCCTCCACTTCCCGGAACAAGTTGGCATTCGTAATGGCGATAGTCGCTTGGTCGGCAAAGGTTTCTAACAGCTGAATCTGTTTGGTGGAAAATCCCGAAACCTCGGTTGATCCGACCGAAATTACACCCACGACCTCGCCATTCTTAACCAATGGGACCCCGAGCACGGACCGATATTCCCCGACGCCGCTGTCTTTTATCCAAGTATAAGAGGTCTCGGTTTCAATATCTTCGATATAGACAGTGCGTTTCGACAGAATGGCACGCCCGCTTACTCCGCTTTCATCAGGCGAAATAGGATGCGCTTTGACATATTCCGCAAAGGTCGTGTCCTGCGTGAGTATCGCATGAACATGAAAAAGCTGATCGTCGGGGTTCAACATCGCAACATAGGCATCCTGCAGTTCGCAGATGCGAGACGCTTCTTTGAGGATAGCGTCGAGAACAGGAGCCAACTCATTTGGTGATGCCGAAATCACCCGCAGCACTTCGGATGTAGAGGTTTGGTATTCCAACGCCTGCGTAACTTCCGCTGTGCGATCCTGAACTTCGCGGAACTGTCGGACGTTCTCCATTGCGATCACGGCTTGAGCTGCAAAAGTTTGAACCAAAGCGACATCGTCGTCTGAGAAAGGTGCAACTTCACGGCGGTAGAGGACAATTACACCGAGCCCCAGGCCATCCTTCATTAAAGGAACTGCCAGAACCGAGCGGGCTCCTTCAATCTCAACCATCTGAACCCGTTTCGGGTCACGATCCCGGAAGTACAGGGGATCGTCCGCGATATCGTCCTGTCGAATGACCTCGCCATCGATCATTGGTTTGATCGCAATTAATTCCGTGCGTGTTAGCGGCTCGACAAAGTTTTTGAGCGCTTCGTCAAAGTCGGTTCTTGCGCCGATATTGGCCGGGATTGTTGCGAGCCCGCGGTCGTTATCAGCAACACATAAAAACGCCAGCGGGGCTTTGCACAAACGGCTGGAGTTTTCGAGAATGCTTTGGAATACAGGCCTTTCATCGTCGCGGCTCCGGCTGATGACTTCGAGGATTTCTCGCGATGCTTTTTCGCGTTCCAGTCGTTCCTGAACCTCTCGAAATTGGCGCGTGTTCTCGATGGCAATGACGGCATGATTGGCAAACTCTTCGATGAATTGCACATCTGGATTGGAAAACGGGCGCACTTCGCGGCGGCTAACCGCAATAGCACCAATCGCTTGCCCGCCTTGCATCAAAGGGACGACAACGCGCGACCTGATACCTTCGACGTCGACAATTTGATGTGCGGTGGCATCGCCAGAGCGGTAGAAATCGGTGTCAGCCATATCCTCGACGCGAACAACTTTGCCAGTTCGGATCGCTGCAGCTGCCGTGATTGAGCTATCAAGAGACCATTCCTCGCCCAATTCAACTTCGGTTCTGTCATGGCCCCATGCTGCTGCCAATCGAATATGGGTTCCAACGGCGTTGACCAAAAGCAGCGCGGACTGATCTGCCCCACAAACCTCTGTGGCCTGCTGAAGCACCGCTTCGAAGACACGTGCATCGTTGTCGCGGCTCTTGCTGATGACGCTCAAAACTTCTTGCGTCGCGGTTTGTCGCTCCAACTGCATTTGCAGCTCTGTCATTTGACGAGTGTTGTCGAGGGCAATGACGGCTTGCGCGGCAAAGCTCTCGACCAAAGAAATCTCGTCATCGGAAAAGGGTCGCACTTCGCGCCGGTAGATCCCGATGACACCTACAGGGTCACCATTTGCTGACATCAAAGGAACCGTCAGAAACGAACGAACACCTTCCTCATCAACCAGTTGCCGGCGCCAAGGATCCCCGTTGATGTAGTGGTCTGTCTCGCGCAAATCGACATTGTGAATGACGCGCGCTTCCCGCACGGACTCGGCAATTTGTAAATTTGAGTCCAGAGACCAGCGATCCACGCCGACCTTGTATGTAGCCAATTGATCACCAAAATGGGCGGCGTATTCCAAATGCGTTCCTGCCTCATTTAGCAGGCTCAACGTGGCTACATCTGTTTCGCAAAGCCGGGCCGTGTTTTCCAAGATCGTCTGAAATACCGGCGCTTCATCATCCCGAGACCGACTGATCGTCTCCAGAACATCACGCGTGGCACCTTCACGCGCCAGACGCACCTGCAACTCGCTAAACTGTCGAACATTTTCGATTGCAATGACCGCTTGTGCGGCGAAAGTTTCAACCAGCTGGACCTGATCGTCGGAATAAGGTCGCACCTCATCCCGTGCCAACATCAGGCATCCGATTGCGCTGCCACCCACTTTCAATGGAACAAAGAGATTGCTCCTGCACCCATGCGTGTCGACAATGAGCTTAAAGCGCTCATCTCCCGATTTATGGAAATCGGTGTCGCCCATGTCGACAACACGTTTTGTCTCACCGCTGAGAATAGTATCAGTCACAATGGAGTTGCCTGGCTCCATCGTGTATTTGCCGTCGAGCCAGAGCTGTTGAATATCCGGGTGTAAATTGACGCTAGCAACCAAATGCTGACGAACATCCCCTTCTTGCCCGAGCACCAGACCGGCAAAAAAGGCATCACACAGATCCTTTGCCAGAGTTACAATCAGGTCGCATACTGGCTGGATGTCATCCTTGGTCTCGGAGATCGCTTGCATAACCCGCGCGGTGGCTTCGAACCGAGCCTGCTGATCATCCGCGCTGAGCCCAGAGCTTTGCGCAGATGACGACGCTGAGTCAGCAGTCTCTGTTGATGCCTTCTTTCCACCCACCTGCGTTCGTGCCCCCCACGCAAACTAATGAAACACACAAGACCGGAGTTTAGAGGGCATACGATAGAAGTCACAGAGTTTCTTTCTGGACAGCATCCGTGACTGAGCTGCCTCTTCTGATTAGTGCATTTTTCTATCCAGTTAAGATAGCTACGATAAAGTGAGCGAAAGATACCAATAGATGGAATAATTTAGTACCCGAGGGGCAGCCGCGGTCCTTTGATTCAAGGCCATTTGCGTTGCCTACCATTTTGGTCGCATCGGAATCGGGTGCTGCTACAGCAAACCTCCTCTGTTATTGAATATCAATTTTTGCAGGCCCTAAGATTCGGGTATCGGTGTTGGTTTATCGACGCCTGAGGGCTCAATTTAGGATCTCCCAAAAGGTAGGAAGGCTTAGGTATGAAGCGGATTGCCTCGGTATTGCTTGCATTTTTGTTGGCGGGATGCGTTTCGACCGTGCCTCCGCCATCGGTATCCATCCCAAATCCCGGTCGCACGAGTGCCCAGGTCAATTCACAACAGGCACAAGCTAGATTTCAGCAGGTTGCTTCTCGAATTGAGCCCGTTGCTGAAAACGAGTGTCGCCGCCAAACTAGGGGCGTTAATTGCGATTTTTTGATCCGTATCGATCCAAACAAAAATGCGCACTCAAACGCATATCAGAGTTTAAGCAAGTCAGGACGCCCTATCATAACAATGACCCAAGCGTTGACAAGAGATGTGAACAATGCCGATGAGCTTGCATTTGTTATGGCGCATGAAGCCGCTCACCACATTCAAGGGCATTTGGCCCAACAGGCCCAAAATGCAGCGGCTGGTGCGGTACTTTTGGCAGGTCTGGCAACAATTGCGGGGACTGGGCCGAATGACATTGCCGCAGCACAAGATCTCGGAGCCTTTGTGGGCAGTCGCAGCTATTCAAAAAACTTTGAATTGGAAGCTGATCGACTAGGCACGGTAATAGCCTACAAAGCTGGCTATGATCCACTCAATGGTGCGCTTTACTTTGCGCGCGTTCCTGATCCCGGTGATCGTTTTCTAGGGACGCATCCTCCCAACGCACAAAGATACTATGCGGTGCAGGATACAATGGCTCAGATCAGTCGCTAACCATTTTGAGTTCAGGTCTTCACCGGGCCTCAAAGTCTGATCGCGGCTAGAGAGAGCTTCGAACCCGGGTTAATTCGACGTTCTCTAGGTCGCCCCGCTGACACTCGCTTTGATGCGGCGATGGCCGTGATGCGATCGCGTACAAATGCTGCGCCAGCAATATAAAATCGTGCATTAAAGCGGCTTTTTGCACAAACCGGTCACTCTTGGAACGTCGGGATTTCCCCGCCGAACCCAATTCACTTGGGTTACTGAATAGGCAAATGTCCCCTTTCTTCGTTAGAGCGTCGCATCTTGACTGATCAAGTTGCAGGTTTTTGTTTAAATATTTATACGCTATATAATTTAGAGAGAAAGAGGACACAATGCCAAGCGGGCACATCATGATGGCCATGAGCCTCGACGGTTTCGTTGCAAGAAAAGACCATTCGCTCGATTGGCTGAATAAACAGCCCGCTGAAAACGAAGACCACGGGTTCATCGAGTTTATGAACAGCGTAGATGCTCTTGTTATGGGGACCGGATCACTGCGAACAGTCCTTGGATTTGGTCAATGGCCATATGCGAAACCCGTTGTGGTACTCAGCCGCTCCATGACGAAACAGGACCTACCTGAAAATCTACACGACAAAATTGAGTTCTCCACTGCCAGCCCCGAAGAGTTATGGGGAATCTTTCGCGAGCGCGGTTACAACCGCGTTTATGTCGATGGCGGCGCGATCATTCGGTCGTTCCTGCAGGCCGGATTTGTACAAGACATGAAGATTACGTTGGTTCCTATTCTACTAGGTGATGGCATTCGCATTTTCGGTGAAACGGATGGCGATATTGATCTTGAACTGATCTCTGCCACACCTTTTCCATCGGGTATGGTCGATCTGGTTTACGAAGTGAAAAGTATATGACCAAAGCACCAACTGTCGGGCGACCAAAAAAGTCCAAGGAACGTCTATCGAAACAGCTTATCCTGCAAACAGCCCTGCCAATTGTTCAAAAGCAGGGAGCTGATGCGCTTTCGTTTCGGTTACTGGCGGATAAGCTAAAGGTCACGCCGATGGCGGTTACTTACCATTCTGGCAGCAAGCGAAAGCTACTGGCTGACCTGGTTGAACTGGCCTTTGCGAATACGCTTCAGGCCACCTTTGAAAAAAGAGCCAGCGCAAAAGCGCGTAGCATACTAAGTGCCTACTATCTTCGGGCCTTGCCGAATGCCAACCTACTGCGCGCAGTTCTGGAAGACGTCACACTCATCAGCAAAGATCTCTTGGACGTCACAGATAAGCTGCGGGCATGCACGCGGGAAATTGACGATGGTGACGAAAACGATGTGCTTTTGCATCTTCTCATCGACTATACGCATGGCTTTATCCTCTCCGCGTCAAGCGGGAAAAACAACCCGTTAACAATCGATGACTTTTTACGAGGTATTGATTGGGTACTGGCGCGTGCGATCGGCGGTGCGCACGACCGTTCAAAATGAGGCATTGAAATCTTTGAGAATTTGACCGATCTCGGTTGAACGCCTACGTTCGCCAAACGTTTGAGGCAGAGCGCCTCGCACAAAGGAGATTTTATGAAAGAGACCCGGGTCTAACGCCTGTTCCTGGCGATCCAAATTCAGGAACACCAACATTAACGGGCACACTCACGCGTGATGCTGAGTGCCCTTTCTGTTTTGCTTTCGTACAATCGAGACCTCCCAATGAATGTCTCAATGCACGAGCAACGTATTTTGCCCGAATTCGCCCTTGTCGGGTCCATCCACTCCAAGCGCTTAGAAAACGAAAAAATGGAAGCCGTCTTTTTCGACAAGGCTGTGCACGCGTTAGCGACGGTCGTAAAGTCGAAGCCACGCTGCACCATCTTAGGTGAAACCGCGAGAATGCCGGCGTCGTTGTAGGACCGGCGTACGATGTCGACAGCGGAAAGCTGCTGCGCGAGTTCGTGACTTTCTGCCGGATTCCTGCACAAGCGGTCAGCGGGACGTCAATACAGACGCTGCCAAGGTACTGACTGGTATTGCGAATCCGGTTTCAGTCGCTTTGTGAACATCCGGCAAAAGTGCTCAGATGACAGAACCGAGCCAAAAGCAACCCACCCGACATCCGATCTCAAAAGGAGGCTGAGACAAGACTATTTCTGATAATCTTGCAGCCTAAGGTTTCTGATCAACGGCCAGTTCAAGGCAACGAAATGAGGACCACCATCTGAAAATCTCAGCTATTCGAGCTAGAGAGAAGTACCTGAGCCACTTGCCAAGTCACGATCAAGGCGAGCTAATACACTATCATTGCAGAAAGCGGCTGGACAACACTCAGTCCTGTAGGGGGCCTACAAATGAAAAAGGGTATGCATCATCAAGATCCTTCATCAGCTTTCTTGGGACTCACGTTGTGGTATCAGTTGGTCGTCCTTGTGTTCTTGACCATAGCTTCGTTAGTCCTCGCCTCCTCTGTGCTGGTTCCCCTGTCTTTTGCGGCCCTCCTGTTTGTTCTTCTCACCGCGACTGCGGATCGCATTGGCAGATTCAAGATATTTGGCAGCACCGTCCCGAAGTGGCTTGCGCATTTGGCCGCAATTTCAATTGTGTTAATCGGCCTCTCGCTTGTGTTGTCGATACTATCCAGTCAAGCCGGCCAGGTTTCGGAAGCGTTTCCGCGCTATGAGGAACGGTTTTCCAGCATAGTCGCAAAGCTGGTGTCACTGGTTGGGCAAGACAACTATGCAGCCGCGATCAAAGCTTTGGAGCAGATCAACCTGGCTGGGCTCGCGACAGGAGTGATCGGCTCTGCTGGGGCATTCCTAAGCGCTTTTTTCTTGGTGCTGCTCTATGTGCCATTCATGTTGGTCGAACGTGTTCCAATGCGCGCCAAAATCAAACTCGCAATCAAAGACAGAGAAGCCGCTGAAAAAGTTCGTCGCGTTCTTGAGAGCACGTCGGACAGCGTTCAAAGATATGTTGGCATCAAAACGCTGGTGAGTGCACTGACTGGCTTGGGCAGCTATGCCGTGATGGCATCCGTCGGCCTGGACTTCTCTGAAACCTGGGCAGTTCTTGCGTTTTTGTTGAATTTTATCCCGACAGTCGGCTCCATCGTGGGCGTCGCGCTTCCTTCTATTGTCGCACTGGTACAGTTTGAAGAAGTCGTGCCCTTTCTTGTTGTTCTAATTGGTTGTGGCGCTGTTCAATTCTCTGTCGGCAATATCCTGGAGCCAATGCTACTTGGGAAAAGCCTGAATTTGTCGCCATTCATGGTCATTTTGGCGCTCACGTTTTGGACTGCGATCTGGGGCATTGCCGGAGCGTTGATGAGCGTCCCTATCACCGTGTGCATAATGATTGTACTATCGAATATCCCATCTACCCAGCCAATCGCGATACTGATGTCCGGTGATGGGAAAATAAACAACACTGACGCCGTGAACAGCTAAGCGAGAGACGTTCGCCGACTGGATGGCGGCTTTTTAACTAACTATATTATCGAATGTATGAAGCAGCCCCGCACATATTTCGAAACAGCGTGCGAAGTTTGAGTTTAAAGAGAAACCCGAACTACTTACCGCTTGGGAAAACGAAGTTCAGCGCATTTGGTTTAATTGAAACCTCAAAGCGTTGATCGATCAACGGCTCGCCGTCCAAATTCATATGAAACGGTTGGGAGGTTTCCAAAACCATAGATCTCAGACGAGAGCGCTGTACAACGCCATCCTTGGGATCCGAGATATCCGGCAGTCTGCCAAAGGGCAGATTTTCTGGCATTAAACGCTCTGCGGAAAGCACGCTTAAATCGAGCAACCCGTCGGACACTTCCGCTTCAGGCGCCACGTCAAAACCGCCACCTGCATAGCGGCTGTTCGCAATCGCGATAGCGGAAATGGAAACGTCGTACGGGTCTTCATCATCAATTGAGATTTTTGCGGGAACAGATTTTGCATCAGATAAACGAGCAAGCCCAAACAGAGTGTACGCGAGGCCCCCCAGTCTTTTCTTCATTTCCTTGGGTGTGGTTGCAGTGATCATCGCTCCAAAACCGCCGCTTGCAACATTTACAAACGGACTGCCGTTTATGTATCCGACATCGATAGGTCGCGCGTCTCCTGATGCAGCAACTCGAACAGATGTTGCCAAGTCCAAACCCTTATCACCATACGACCTTGCGAAATCATTTGCTGTCCCCAAGGGAACAAGACCTAGCGAGACAGGCGACTTTGTTTTCAACTTCAAAACAGCACTCGCGACCGAGTTCAAAGTGCCGTCACCACCGCCCGCGATCACCCTGGTTACCCCATCGCCTACGGCTTCTCGAAGGGTCTTCCTCAAGTCTTTTCCTGACCAAGGAATACACACCCTAATGCCAAGCTCTTTTTCCAATGGGCGGACAGCAGAACGCAGATCGGGTCTTGCTGCGGACTTCCTATTGAGAATTAGCAGGGTACGTTTGGCCATGGTTCCAGCATAAAGCTCTCGCACGTTGGAGCAACTGCTTTAAAGTTCTAATGGCAGAAGCGCTCAAGCAATTGAAGCCTTATTTGTGCTAGCCAACCCCTAAGTTACGATAGTCAGCTTTCTCCGCATCTCGGAGTATATGAAGCTTAGTAGTGAAGGTCCTCTTCGGGCAGTAAATAGCTATCCGAAGATCTTCCCTGATACTACAAGCATGCCGCGAACGCGTTCACGTCGCTTCTCAAAATCATTGAGGAATTTTGCGTGTAGCAGCCCAAAGAAATTCGCGCCGATTGCCCGAAACAATTCGCGATTCAATCTCGCTCGTGAACTCCCAAGGGAGAAAAAAAGTCATTTTGCGAGATTCACAAATGAACCCATTTCCCTAGTTTTCCATCCGAACAGCCTGAACATAGAAAGATGATATTGCGCATTTTCTTGAGGCTTCGGGGATCCCTAACGCCTATACAGTACCGTCATCTTGAGCGTCCAAACTCTCGAGTCCAAAAGCTACGTACCTCAGTTTTCGTGCGAACATGTAACATCAAACAATGCCCTGCTTAGAAGGAACCCGCGTTTCAAGCGAGGCAAGGAAGAATGGATATGTTTGAGAGAACTACTGGAATAGGCGCTCAAGGCGCGTCTGAAGCTTGAAAAGAGGGTACCGCCAGAGCAGCCAACGACGAAACCTCTGTTAGAGTCCCGGCTTTTTCTCAAAAGGGTTCTTTCACCATCTAATCGGGTGTCTTGGCAACAGAGTCGTATGGATTCAATGATGCAGGCAACGCCCGGGGTCGGGAACCGTGACTTGGCATCTTTGGGTTGAAACAAAAAGCTCTTCAAAGTAGCGCCCAGCCTGCAGATCGCTTGGCGAAACTCCATCGTTCTCCATCTTTCTTCATTTACAAATTAAAACATTCATTTTATTGATTGTGTATGGGTAAAAGTTCATTTTCACGACGTACTTTCTTACACAACGCCGCGTGTCTCGCGGCACTTGGTGTTCAATCCAAAATCGCTTGGGCAGAGCTACAACTCGGTTCCTCTGCTCGGATTGCAACTATGTCAGACGGGTACCTGTCATTGCCGCCGGAAATGGTTTTCGGCGCCATGCCGAAGGAAGAACTCAGGCAGCTTCTGGACAGCTACAAGGTGGACGCAACCAAGTACGAGCCAGAGTGCAATGTGGCACTTTATCGAGATGGTCAAAACACGGTGCTGTTCGATGTGGGAGCTGGACCCGATTTCATGCCAACATCTGGCAAGCTTCTGGAATCTCTTGAAACTATCAACCTGTCGCCCGAAGACATATCGCACGTGATCTTCACCCATGCGCACCCGGATCACATCTGGGGCGTTTTGGATGATTTCGATGACCTTCTTTTCCCCAACGCCACGCATCACTTTGGCCGCGATGAGTGGGATTACTGGTGGAATCCCTCGACGGTGGATACCATTGGAGAAGATCGCGCTGCGTTCGCTTTAGGCGCGAAGCGGCGTATGGCAGCAATTGAGGATCAGGTCACGTTTTTTGACGACGGACAAGAGATTCTTCCCGGTATTGCCGCACGCGCAAGCTTTGGACACACACCCGGCCACATGGCTTTTGAAATTCGCAGCGGCAGTGAATCCGTGATGGTTGTGGGCGACGCATTGGGAAATCCACACGTAGCTTTTGAACGCCCCGACTGGCCCAGCGGCACGGATCAGGATCAACAGGCAGCCGCAGCAACGCGGAACTCACTGCTGGATCAGATTTTCCACGAGCAAATGAAGATAGTTGGATTCCACTTGCCAAATGGTGGGATCGGCCGGGTCGAGAAGACTGGCTCTGCTTATAAGTTCATTGGAGAACCATAATGATGCGATCGCTGGCGAGTATCTTGGCCCTGGCTACACCAGCTTGGGCAAGCGAGGATATTGCAGACCAATACCCGCAAAGTGTGCTGTATTCCAAACCGGTCGAATACGTCCCCGGCGTCTACTCTGCCATTGGCGCAACCGCCCCGCCGACCTACGAGAACTCTGGTCATAACAACAATCTCAGTTTTATCGTAACCGGGGAGGGCGTGATCGTCATAAACGGCGGCGCGGCCTATGTGCTTGCTGAAGCGCTTCACCAGGAAATTCAGTCGATCACGGATCAGCCGGTTAAGCTTGTCTTCAACGAGAATGGCCAGGGGCACGCGATGCTTGGCAACGCCTACTGGTCAGAGCTCGGCGTTCCAATTATCGCCCATTCGGATGCTGCGGCTGAATTCGAGGAATACGGCCCTCAGATCCTTGAAGGAATGCAACGTTACAATCAGGACAAGGCGGAAAGAACGTTTCTGGCTGGCCCAACCGAGACATTCGAGGATGAATACGTAGTTGAAATGGGTGATTTCCGGATTGAGGCAAAATATCTCGGACCGGCCCATAGTCCCGGCGATATCTCGATTTGGCTGCCGAACCAAGGCCTTGTCATCGCGGGTGACATGGCGTTTCACGAGCGCATGCTGCCGATCTTTCAAGAGACCTACACGGCGGATTGGCTTGAGACTTGGGACAACGAGTTCGAAGCTTTGGGAGCCACATATGTCATCCCCGGCCACGGTCATCCGACAAACATGGATCAGGTGCGCCGCTATACACGCGACTACCTGATCTATCTGCGCGGCAAGATCCAAGAGCATATGGATGCTGGCGGCGATCTGGCTGAGGCTTACTATGTCGATCAGTCACCATATGCCCATTTGGACACGTTTGAGGAACTGGCGACAAAAAATGCCGGGCGCGTATTTGAGCAGATGGAATTCGAATGACTCAGGACGTTTGAGGAACTGGCGTTCGCCTCAATAACCTATGCGTGCCGATCGCTCCAACCCACATGAAGAAAACGGCAAGCCATGCCGTCAATGACAGGGCGGACCCTCCGGAAAGCCCTGCTCCCACGGCGCAACCTCCGGCCAGCATCGCTCCAAACCCCATGAGGACAGCTCCAGCAAGGTAGCGCTCCATCGGAGTATCAGGGCCAAAACGTTCGATCTTCCACTCCCCTGCAGTTAAGGCCGCGCCTGCGGCACCAATTGCTACGCCTGGAACGAGGCCGATACCGAAGGACAACACGACGTTCCTCTCGGCAACCAACGCCATTAGTGTATCCGTGGCCGGTCCGGTAAATGTGATTGACGACACGGGCACGACGTCAAAAGATGCTTGCGCGATCGCAAAGGTCATCATCCAGCCAAGCGCCACAGCCACGCCAACGCCTGCGGCTGTAACGACCCTGTTAAGCGCGACTCTCCGGTGGAATGCGAATGCAATTGCCGACACCAATCCCAACGCTGCAACGGTTGTATAAGCCACTGTCGAAAATCCAAGTATTTCCGAGATATCTCTCGAGGCGCCTCCTGAGACAGTCCAGATCCCGGAAAGCAATTCGCGGGCGGGACTAAGAACGCCCGTGTAGGCCGCCTGAGCCACTAAGGTTAAAACCAATCCTGTAATCAGAGCGCGAAGGTTACCGCAGGAGGCCAATACCAACAGGCGAGATGCACACCCACGCGCCAGAACCATGCCAACGCCGAACATCGCCCCGCCAATTATTGCGCCGCTAAGGCTGCCCGTCGACGCAATCGCGCGTGTCTCAGAAAGGTTTAACCACTCAAACGCGACAAACGCCTGTACTAAGGTGAGCGCAGCGGTGAAGGCGATCAGCCAAACCGCAAGGCGTGGACCAAGCTCGCCTTCGGCGACTTCGATGGTCGACGCTCTCAAACAAAAGTGAGACTTCTGGGCCGTCACGCCGAACAAGATACCGACAAGCGCACCGGCAAATGCCAAAGCGCCAGGGTCTCCCAACAAATCGATGAGCCTTTCCATCAACAGAAACTCTCACTTCGTTGCTTGCGCGTCCATGTCCTCGGTCAAGTTGTCATTGTCACTGCGCAGCCATTGGCCTGCGCGCCAATTGGCATTGAGTCCACAACTCACCCAAGGCAGATACCAGTCGATCCACGTCTTCCGTGGAATGCACTGGCGAAGGTGTAATCCGTAGACGTTCCGTTCCCTTGGGCACGGTTGGATAGTTGATCGGCTGGATGTAAATCCCATAGTCACGCATCAGCACGTCAGAGATGAAGCGACACTTGACCGGATCGCCGACCATGACCGGAATTATGTGACTTGGGTTCGGCGTATGCGGAATGCCCAGATCGTCCAGCCTGTCTCGTACCTCGCGCACGCGCTGCTGGTGCAAATGTCGTTCCGAATTGCTTTGCTTCAGGTGCCGAACCGAAGCGGCAGCTCCTGCGGCCACGGCGGGAGGCAATGCAGTGGTGAAGATAAACCCACTGGCAAACGACCGAACAAAATCGACTAGCTGTTTCGACGCCGCGATGTATCCACCGACTACGCCGAACGCTTTGCCCAATGTCCCCTCGATGACGGTTAGCCTTTCCATCAGGCCTTCGCGCTCAGCTATGCCGCCTCCGCGCGGGCCATAAAGCCCTACGGCGTGAACCTCATCCAAATAGGTCATCGCGCCGTAGCGATCGGCCAGATCACAGATCTCGGCAATTGGTGCAATATCGCCATCCATGGAATAGACGCTCTCAAACGCAATGAGCTTCGGTGCGTTGGCAGGCAGTTCAGCAAGGTGCCTTTCAAGGTCCGCCACGTCGTTGTGTTTCCAGATACGCTTCTGACACCGACTGTGGCGAATGCCCTCGATCATCGAGGCATGGTTCAACTCATCAGACAAGACTGTGATGCCAGGTATGCGAGACGCCAAGGTTCCCAAGGCAGCCCAGTTCGAGACGTACCCGGAGGTAAACAGGAGCGCAGCGTCCTTGCCGTGCAAGTCAGCAAGTTCTCGTTCCAGCAAAACATGCTGGTGGGTGGTTCCAGAGATATTCCGCGTTCCTCCCGCCCCGGCACCAACCTCATCGATCACCTTGTGCATTGCTGCAATAACACCGGGGTGCTGACCCATCCCTAGATAATCATTTGAGCACCACACAGTGACTTTCTCGGGACCATTTTCCGCGTAGCTACGCGCTGTTGGGAACGAGCCACGCTGCCTTTCGAGATCCGGAAAGACCCGGTAGTTCCCTTCCTCCTGAAGCTGGTCGAGTTGATTTCGAAAAAACTGCTGATAGTTCATTTCAGTTCCCAACGGCTTCTTCGACGATTCCTGACAACAGAGACTGGACCTTTTGCATTGGCCCGTCAGGGTAGCTTCGGTACCCAACCATCACGCCACTGTCGTCTTCAGCCACAAATATCCCGTAAGGGCAAAAGCCAATATTCATTGGGTCGGCTTCCATGACCTCACGCGAAATTTTTGCCGAGCAGAAAATGAAGATATCTGCGGCCGCAAATATCTGCTTGTCGCTGCCAACATCTGCGCCTGTTCGATTCAGCATTTCCCCAACATGGCTCACATAGTCGATGACCAGCCCCTGTCCCACAATCGCGGACTCGACGGCGAACGTTGCATCATCAAAACTGCCGTCGAAGGGGATAGTGATGATCTCTTCTGCAAGCCCTTGGCTCGCCAGAACAGTGGAAAACGCGGCTGCGGCGATAAAGTGTTTCATGGTTTTAGTCCTCCTCCAGAACCGCATTTTCTCAGATTGATCATCAGGGTCTTTGACACCGGTCAAAGCCCCCGAATGCCTCAACCGAACATGTCCGAAGTGATACCGGCGTACCAACCAAGAGACTCTTCGTAAGTCGCTTTCCTCAGGTCGGCATCTTCACCGGTCTGGCTGATAAAGCCGTCGACTTTCGCGATCTTTTCAGGCGTCGCCTCATAGGTCGCACCCACCTTCACGCCATCATCGGTATCGATCAGCGACCAGCATGTATTCGAGAACTTGGCCGGGAATACTTTAGACCCGGTCAACGCACCTCTTACTGCGTTCGCACATACTTTCGCCTGGCTGTTTGCCGAAAAACCGGATTTCGGCATGTCACCCTGCTGGCTGGCATCACCAAGAACATAGATATCCGGATCGGCTTTGGAGGACATGTCCGCAGCGTTTACTGGTGCCCAGTTGCCATCGGTCACTCCCGCCATTTCCGCAATGCGACCGGCTTTCATCGCCGGTATCACATTGCAAACATCGACCTTTGTCTCTTCGCCGTCGATGGTCACCGTCATTGCTTCCGGATTCACGGATACATTTCCGCCGCCGAAGTCTTCGCCGATCCAGTCAACCATTCCTTCATAGTTGTTTCCCCAGCCTTCTTGGAACAATGCCATTTTCGAGAATTTCGGCTTCGGATCAGCTACAATGATCTTTGCTGTTGGGTTGTTTGCCTTCAGCACGTGCGCTACCATCGAAACCCTTTCATACGGCCCGGGCGGGCAACGGTACGGGTTAGGAGGAGCGACCATCGCGAAAGTACCTCCTTCGGGCATCGCCATGATCTGCGCTTTCAAAAGCTCAGTCTGAGAACCAGCCTTGTACGCATGTGGCATCTTGTTTTGGGCCGATAGGTCCCAGCCCTCGACCGCGCCATCAACAAAGTCGATACCCGGGCTGAGGATCAGTTTGTCATAAGGAACTGACCCACCACCTGCCAAGGACACCGTCTTTACGTCGCGGTCGACCCCAGTGGCCCAATCATGCACGACGTTGATACCGTAGTTCGCGGCAAGCGTGCCGTAGCTGTGGGCGATGTCCGATAGCTCCTGAAAACCTCCCAAATAAAGGTTTGAGAAGAAACAGGTGTAGTAGGTCCGAGACGGCTCGATCAGCGTCACGTCAATCTCACCTTTGCTGTCCTTTGCAATGTACCGCGCGGCAGTTGCACCGCCTGCACCGCCACCAACAACCACTACACGGGGCTTGCCTTGAGCCAGCACCATCGGAGCAGATAGCCCGGCGGCCACTACCCCGGCGGCTCCAAGAAATACTCGTCTATTGAGTGTCATCGCGTTTCCTCCCCTTAGGCACTTTCATTCTGGATTATTGAAGTAGGCGGCCAATGCCGCGATCTCGTCATTGCTCAGCCGTCCGGCAATCATTTGCATGACCGGATGTGGCCGCTGTTTGTCCTTGTAAGCGTGCATGGCGACCACGAAGTCTTCGTCAGGCCAGTACACAATCGAAGGAATGCCCTCATCGCCCCCTTCGATCTGGTGACACGTTGTGCATTCGCTGCTGAGATATGCGCCGTACTCAGGATCTCCTTGTATCGCCAGGATCGCGGGATCGATCGAATGATCCGTGCCTTTCGCGGTTGGGTCCGCTTCCGGGATGTCCTGAGGATTGTCAGAGAACGCCCGCAAATAGGCGATCACGTTGGCGCGGTCTTCCGGGTCTTTCAAACCGGGAAAACTCATCCTCGTACCCGACGCAAATGCACGTGGGTTTTCAATGTAGGCGGACAGAGTATCAGCGTGCCATTCCAGACCCGA
Source organism: Ruegeria sp. CL3 (assembly GCF_056536505.1). Classification (NCBI taxonomy): domain Bacteria; kingdom Pseudomonadati; phylum Pseudomonadota; class Alphaproteobacteria; order Rhodobacterales; family Roseobacteraceae; genus Ruegeria; species Ruegeria sp. CL3. The sequence goes on from NZ_JBQFPT010000011.1 coordinate 91,234, forward strand.
GTTACCCGCACGCTCTAGGCTTTTTGAGTAATTGAAACCATCCAGACCAGCAGCCTTGCGCCCAAAGACACCATTCAAATGCGGCCCGATTTTGTTTTTGGCTCCATCTCCAACCTGATGACAGCCTTTGCATTTGGCGAACACTTCTTTTCCGGCTTCGGCGTCGCCGAGGCCTTCGGTGGCGTGGGTCGATGGGGCAACAGCAACCATAACCGCCGCGCAGGTCAAAAAAATGTTCAACCACCGCATGATCAGCTTCCGAACGACTTGAGGTAAACGATCACGGCTTCAATATCGTCTGGTTTCCTAAGCCCAGCAAAAGACATGCGTGTGCCCTTCATGTAGTCCTTGGGTTTTGCCAGGAAGGCCGCCATTTCTTCTTCGGTCCAAACAAGACCAGCCTCGGCAGCTGTTTTCATAGCTTTGGAGTATTTGAAACCTTCAACCGACCCTGCGTTGGCTCCGATAACCCCGTTCAGCGCCGGACCCGTACTGTCCTTTGCACCGTCACCAACCTGATGGCAGGATTTGCACTTCTTGAACACCTTCTCACCGGCTGCGAACAGTTCCGTAGTCTGGTCAGCCTCGTCGATTTCTTGAATAGCCGGTGTTGTGGCGGCTTCTTCCTCAGGCTTTGGCGCTGCGGTCGGAATGAACGAGGGCCCTTCCGCCGTGAACGTCGGTAACCCGTCCGCGCTGGCTTCATTCATGACCGAATTCGAACCGCCTTCTGGTGGTGTCTCAACCAGAAAGACAGAACGCATAGTAACCGCTGCCTCTGTCTTGCAGTTCTCCATGCAAGGCTCTTCTCGCCATTCCGCGTATTCCGTCTCGGGTCGCACATCGACGACAAAACCGTCCATATTGTACATCTCGAAATCGGCGAAGTTTTCGTTGCTAAGAACGAAGTCGTCATCCACCAGATCATTGGAATAAAGGATGTAGGCGACGATTGCGTAGGTCTCATCCGCCGTAAGCGTGCCCGCTTCACCAAACGGCATTGAGCGGGAAATGTAGTCCCAAGCGGTCGACAAATGCGGCCAATAAGACCCAACAGTTTTCACGGGGTCTTCGTCGGCAAGCGTATCGAAACCGCCGGCCAAAACGGGCCAATTGTCGGCGCCTTCAGCAAACTCTCCGTGACAGGACGCACAGCGATCGACAAACACTTCTTCTCCGGTCCAGACATCGCCTGATCCAACCGGCAAACCGCGCCCGTCGGGCAAGACATCGACGTCCCAAGCCGCGATCTCTTGCTCAAGCGCGGGGCGCCCAAGCCCATAGGTGCCTTCGCTGCTGGGCGCAGGCGCGGTCAGGTTCATCCCGTTTGCGACCCGCTCGGCCGCTGCGGTCTGGATTTCTTCGACCTTGGCCGCCAGTTCGGCTGCCCGGCTGGCCTCTGCTTGCGCGTTTTCCTGGGCTGTAGCCGCATGCGCCTCAACCTGACTGATCCGGGTTTCCAAGGTTTCTATCTGCGATTGGCCGTAATTCCGGTTCGCAATAGCCACTGCCGCCGCAAGCACTAACGCCGTGCCGCCGAATACAGGCAGGAAAACATGACTAAGAGACTTCGACATTCTCGGCGATCCCTTCTGCGCTCACGTACCAAGTCTGGATACAATTGTTGTGGTAGACCGAGTTCTCTCCGCGCTTATCGCGTAGCTGGTCTTTGGTCGGCTGCACATAGCCGGTCTCATCTATTGCCCGGGCCTGCAAAAGCATTGGCGCTCCGTCCCAGTTTGTATCGAGATAGAACCGCGTCAAAGCCTTGCTGTCGCCCTGCTTGCCAAGACGCGCCGTCTCCCAGGTGATCCCACCGTCCTTGGACACATCGACCCGCGTAATTTGACCGTGGCCTGACCAGGCAAGTCCGGAAATAACCAAAGGTCCCGGTCCATGTTTGATAGGCATTTGCGGACTGGGTGAAGTGATGACGGATTTTGCATCCATCACCCAAGTCCATTTCTGGGCCGTGCCATCGGCGTAAACATCAGTGTATTTTGAAGTTTCTTCGCGGCTTTCGACCGCCATATCGACAACCTCAATGCGGCGCAGCCACTTGACCCACATGTTGCCTTCCCACCCGGGAACAACCAGTCGCACGGGGTAACCGTGTTCCATGCGCAGTGCTTCACCATTTGCCTTGAAAGCCACCAACACGTCATCCAGCGCTTTTTCCATCGGGATAGAGCGGCCATTGGATGACGCGTCTGCGCCCTCAACATAGACCCATTTGTCTGGTGAGATATCCGCGCCTGCTTCCTGCAACAGCGTACGCAGCGGAACACCGGTGTATTCCATGTTGTGAATCATGCCATGGGTGAATTGGACGCCGTTGAGTTGCGCACCAGCCCATTCCATCCCTGTATTTGCCGCGCATTCGCAGAAATACACATGGTTTTCGCGCGGGAACCGCTCGATGTCATCGTAGGTAAAGACCAGCGGGCGATCGACCAGCCCGTTGATCATCAGGCGATAGTCCTCTTTGCGCAACTCGATCGCGCCCGAATGATGACGCTCAAAAGCGCATCCTTGCGGAGTGATCGTGCCATCAAGCGCGTGGATCGGCGTGAAGTTGATCGACGAAATCGGAGAGGCGGTCAGCCATTCCACGTTGCGCCGAACGACATGAGATTCGAAGCTGATCGGCATGCCATAAGGTGACTCATCGACACCGGCACCCGTGTAAGATGCCCAATCCTGAAGCTCTGTTATCAGTGGATCAGGCGTGTTTGCGGCTGCCGCGCCCGCAACTGATCCTGCGGCGACCGCAGCGCTGCCTTTCAGGAAGGCCCGGCGGGACGGTTTGAACGCGTCATCCATATCTCTTAGGTCTCCATCTGTTTCTTAAGCGCCGACAACATCGACACTGGTGTTCTCTTGCACCGTGACGGTGCCAAGGTTGCGAATGTGGTTTTCGACGACATCCCAGATCGGCGGGCCCTCGGTGCCTTCGTTGACACTGGCCCAACCAGCCACGACGTAGGTCTTCGATGGATCAATCGCTTCACCCGTTTTGAGCAGGGTCATTTCGCTGATCCGCTGCCCTTGTGGTTTGGTCACATCGATGCGGTAGCCAAGCCCACCGACCCGGACCATATCGCCGCCCTGCTGGTAGTAGGGGTCGGGATTGAACAGGTTGTCACCGACATCCTCGAGGATTACATGGATGAATTCGCCAGTCATTTCCGTGCGATAGGCATTTGGATACGACATTGATGTGACGTTCCAGATGTCCTCGCGCGTGATATCTTGCCCCGGCAGGATCGAGGGTCCCCAACGGACGCCAGGCGACATCGCGATGTCTGCCTCACGCTCATTGATCAGGGCATCGCAAATCAGGTCATCCCACGTGCCGTTGAAATTGCCGCGGCGGTAGAGCAACGAATCCGTTTTGCCAATCACCTCACTCAGCGCAGCTTCATAAGACGCGCGCTGATCATTTATCAGAGCGGTGATCGCAGGATCAGGAGCGATGACGTCAGAGAAGATCGGGATCAGCTTGTGCTTCAGCCCCATCATCTGCCCGTCCCTCACGTCGAGATCGACTCGGCTGACGAATTTACCGTTCGAGCCAGACGCGATGATATGAGTTTTTCCGACCAGAACCGGCTCGGGAAGTGCGTCATGGGTGTGACCGCTGAGGATCACGTCGATCCCTTGCACCCGACCTGCCATCTTCTTGTCCACGTCAAAGCCGTTGTGACTGAGGACAACAACGACATCGGCACCGGCATCGCGAACCTCGTCCACCATGGCCTGCATGTTTTCGTCTCGGATACCGAACGAATATTCTGGGAACATCCAGCCTGGGTTCGCGATTGGCATGTAAGGAAACGCTTGCCCGATAACAGCAACCTTTGCACCGCCCCGATCAAAGAGCTTATAGGGCTGGAACAATTCTGCAGGTTCGTCCCACTCGGCATCAAAGATGTTTTGACCCAAGGCCGCAAAGGGCAAACCTTCGACGATTTTGTTAACCCTGTCGCTGCCCAACGTGAACTCCCAATGGAAGGTCATAGCATCGGGTTTCAGCGCGTTCATGACATTGACCATGTCCTGACCGGCCGTCTGATAGCAGGTGTAGGAACCGTGCCAGGTATCGCCCCCATCCAATAGAAGCGCATCGGGACGGTCAGCACGAATGGCGTTTATGACAGTTGAGACGCGGTCCAATCCACCGACCCGACCGTAAGTCTTGGCCAGCGCAGAGAAATCATTGTAGGTCAGCGCATAGGCCGACGGGCTTCCATCTTCGATCCCGTACGCCTTGCGGAAAGCCGCCCCTGTGACATGCGGCATCTGCCCTCGCGCATCGCCAATACCAAGGTTTATCTCAGGTTCGCGAAAAAAGATCGGCTTGAGTTGCGCGTGAATATCGGTGACATGGATCAAGCTGATATTGCCGAAGGTCTCGAACTCCAGCAATTGATCCTGCGTTAGGCTTTGCTGAGCGGCAAGCTTGGCCCATTTGCCAAACCCGGATGCCCCGTACAGAGCCGAGGCTGCCATTGAAACCTGCAAGAAGTCACGTCGAGAAATCATCTATCAGCCTTCCTGTAACACATATAAATGTGTGAATGTTATATGCATGAAAAACCCGCGCAGGACAACGCCCGCGCGGCTCGTTCGTTATTGACGTACAGCAGGAGTTTCGACTGAAAGCCCGTTGCCACGCGAGGCCACATAGAGCTCAAGCGCGCGAAACTCGTCCGAACCTTCGGCAAAAGTTTCCGCCCGCGTATCGCGAATACAGCCGCGGAAACGATTGTGGCGCGAGATCAGCTTGGCCTGTTTCAGACGATACGTCGGGAACCCGTTGATCATACCTTGGCTCAGGTGGTCGGCACGGATCATGTTGCCCCAGTTGTCTTCATGACAATTGGCACAGCTCAACTCCAGCTGACCATAGCGGGTATAATACATCTCCTTGCCCTGTTCCCAGTACGGGGCGGCATCGCCATCAATCGCGACATTCATAGGCAACCCACGTGATTGCAGACCGATCAAAGCGACCATGCCTTGCATATCGCCCCCGGACCATTTCCAGGCATCCGCTTCCATGCGGTCCGTACGACACTTGTTGATCAGATCTTCCATGACGACCAGCTTGCCGGTTTCAGCATCCACCTTCGGCATAGACGCCTGCAATCCCTTGAAGCTTTCCACCCCATCGTGGCATGAGGCGCAGCTCTCGCCAGCGGCACCATCAACGGCCTCGAAGAGATCGGCGGCCTGATCGACGAAGATCATTGCAGGATTGTCGAAGTCATCAATTTGGAGCGCTTGCGTTTCATCCGTGCGGAAATGCCAACCCGAATAGATCGTGTCCAAGTTTTCCAGATGTGCCGGAGCTTCAGTGACCGAGGTCATGTCCAGCTCATCATTGATCGTGAGATTGTCTTCGTCCGGTCCAGCCATCGCTGCAGCCGGGAAAACCAGAATTGCCGCGATCGCCTTAATTGCCTTGATATTCATTGCGTTCCTCCCTTGGTGGATCAGCGCCAATTCCTCGGACCCGCGCTGATCTGCCTTAGTCGTCGAGCCGTCAGGCGATCTCGATCGTTTTCTTCTCATCGTAGACAGAGCCGTCATCATCGTACCAGGTGAAGACAAACTCACCGGCCTCGGGCACAGTCGCTTCGAACTGGAAGTACGGGTTGGTCGAAATCGCCGGCTCCATCGTCACATCAACCACCATTTCTCCGTTAAACTCGCAGGTGAAACGGTTGATGATCGAGCGCGGGATGACGTTGCCTTCTTTGTCTTTTCGCTGGCCGCTTTCCATCTTGTGGCTGATCAATGTCTTAATCGTAACGGTTTCGCCAGCAGCGGCTGTCTTTGGAACCTTGACGCGGGGTTTTACACCGGATGCCATTGGTTAGTCTCCTGTTCTTCAGGGCGCGTGGCGATCAGCCGCCGCAGCCGCCGATTGTCACTTTTACGGTCGCGGACGCTTTGGCAAAGCTGCCATCCGCCATCTTCGCCACGGCAATGACATCCTGCGTTCCGGCAAGACGGATGCGAGTTGATGCGGCTTGTTCAGCAGCCAACGGACCAAAATTGAAAGTTGCAACGCCCGGTTCGGGGTTACCTGCAGCCACGATAAGAATTGCAGCTGCGCCCGGAGCACTGACTTCGATTGGTACGGTATTGCCGTTTTCTGCGATTTCCGGTGCAGTCAATGTAACACCGCCGTCAGCCACATCTGCCCCGCCCGTAAATGCCGCGATGGCATCTTCAGCAGCTGCATTTGCCCGAAGCGGCATAATTGTCAGGAACGCGGCGCCCAGCCCAAGGGCCAGTGTCTCGCGGCGAGAGAGTTCCATTTTCAATCTCCTTTGAAACTTCGAAAATTCACGCTTTAAGGCGCGACTATTCTTCTTTCAGGGTCGCAAGAAACGCGACCACGTCCTCGATTTCCTGCGCTGTCAGGATCGACGTCAAAGGCGCGGTTGGAGCTTTTCCGGTATAGGCGTCACCCGGGCGGATATAGCCGTCATCCTTGTAGAAAGCTGGCATCACCGTGCCTTCAAATGTCATCTTTGCGTTTGCGACCAACCCTCGAAGCTCTGCTTCGGTCCAACGATCACCGGCACCATCCAGCATCGGGCCGACTTCACCGTGGAACGGGATGTCTGCTAAAACCGTGACCGCGTGGCACGCGACGCAGTTGCCTTTTGACTTGTCACCAACGATGAGCGCGCCATTAGCCGCGTCGCCAGCAGCACCGGTCAACGAAGCCTCAATGGCACCATAGTCGTCATAGGTTACGTCCTGCGGATCTGTATCTGCCGCATATGCAGCAACGCCCGTCATTGCGCAGACCAATGTTAAGAGTCTCAGCTTCATGATCCCTCCCATTTGCTAACGCGCCGACGGCGCCTTGCGACCCAAAGCCTTTGTGTACCGTAGTCGACGAGTACCGCTTGTCGCAACATTAAATTCATAATAATGAATTTTTTTATTTATAACGACAGCGCTCAATCTTGAGAAATATTGTTTCGCTCTTGAATGCGCCGCGCATGATACCGTTGGAAATCTTCACCGTTATCAAGCTCATATCGCTTTTCATCGACCCAGGTGAAAAGGTCTAAGGTTGTTCCCTTTGAGAACGCTCCGGGCATAACAGCGACCGCAGCATCGATGGCTGTCGCGCCCTCCGGCACCTCTTCCGGCAGAAAAACAAGCGTCGGGGTAAACAGAATCCCCCATTTTCGCATCAGCGCTCTTTGCTCATTTTCTTCCCCGTCAAAGTCGGTAGCGGTGGTGCTGCCATGCAGATCCAGTTGGACAACAAAGAAATTCTCTTCGATGAACGCTGCAAGGTCAGGCTGGGGGAACACCTCTTCATGCATTTTTTTGCAGTAGATGCAGCCTTGTTGCTCAATAAATAAAACCAACCGCTTGTCCTCGCTTGAGGCCTCTTCAAGATCCTCGCGGAGGTCTTTGAACGTGTCGCGCATCCACGGTGTTTTATGCAAACCGTCGTCGCCCAGCTCAGCGGCGGAAACTGCCCCGCCGATCAGACACGCGATCAATACTGACAAAACTCGTTTCATGTCTTCCTCCCGGATTATCCAATGGCTGCGAGCCAAGGCATATGGTCGAGCATCCATTGCGCGATGTAGTTGATGGAATTGGTTGCGATGAGGATTCCGAAGAGCACCAGAAAGCCACCCATCGCCTTTTCGATGAAGGGCAAGTGCTTTCTGAACCGCGCCATCCATTGCATGAAGGGGCTGACCAGAAAGGCCGCCAGAACAAACGGGGCGGTCATTCCAACCCCGTAGACGAATAGAAGCACCGCTCCACGCCAAGCCGTCTCGGTTCCGGCCGCTGTAAACAGGATCGCAGCGAGCACTGGCCCGACACAGGGTGTCCAGCCAAAAGCAAATGCCAATCCAAGGACATATGCCCCAACAAAGCTTACACTTGATGTCTCACCGACGTCCGCACGAAACTGGCGATACAAGAACCCGATGCGAATGAACCCCAGGAAATGCAGCCCCATCGCAATGATGATGGCCGCTGCAATCCAGCGCAGGATGTCGAAATACTCTCGGACCAGCTGCCCGAATATCGAAGCTGTCGCCCCCAGCGCCATGAAGATCGTTATGATCCCAGCTGCAAACGCTATTGCAGAAAGCGTTGCCCTGCGACGAACGCCGGCGGAAAGTGTTGACCCCGCAGATATCTGATCAATCCCGACGCCGGCCAGATAGCTAAGATAAAACGGCACGATAGGTAGGATGCAGGGCGACAGGAAAGACAACAGTCCTGCGACCAAAGCTCCTGCAAATGTAATGTCGAGCATGGTCAAACCTGTCCTGGCACGCTATCATTCACATATTCAAAATAGTAAAGATATGCCACTGCGGTCAATCGGAGCTTAAGATGCGCCACCTACTTCTGCTTTTGCTTGCAATCACGATGCTTGTTTCTCCGGTGATAACACGGGCAGAAATGACGCTTCTGATGGCCGAAGAAGATGGATGTATGTGGTGTGCACGTTGGGACACTGAAATCTCGGAGATCTATCCCAAGACGCCCGAAGGACATGCCGCGCCACTTCAGCGCGTCGATATTCACGCAGCTATGCCTGAAGGCATCGCATTGGAGCGGCCTCTATATTACACGCCAACCTTTGTTCTGCTGGACAATGGCCAAGAGGTTGGCCGGATCGAAGGCTATCCCGGCGAAGATTTTTTCTGGGGGTTGCTGGGCGTTTTGCTGCGTGACGCTGGGGTGCCGATTGAGACCTCTGGATAAAACGTGGCCAATAAAATAAACTGTTTCGAATGCGTGAAGCTATGAAAGCGAGGCGATCTTGTTGGACAAATCTTCGAAACTGCCTGTGTTCTCCAAGGACATGTGCGCCGAAGACCTGGACAGAATGATGGAAAATGCTCAGACGGCGTCAAATTTCCTCAAGGCAATTAGCCATGAAGGGCGCCTGATGATCTTGTGCTATCTGTCGTCGGGTGAAAAATCTGTCACGCAGATGGAAGAAATGCTCTCGGCGCGCCAAGCCGCCGTGTCTCAGCAACTATCTCGCCTACGCTTCGAGGGCTTGGTCAAAACGCGACGAGAGGGGAAAACGATCTACTACAGATTGGCGGATGATCGATCGACACAGATTCTGGAAGTCGTTTACGATCTATTCTGCAGGGAAAAGTAGAAGCCGCCAAAAATACCCGCCAGCTTTGGGAGGAGACTGGCAATGTTTGAAACATTGGGAGACGCCAACACCGTCGCCCTGATCGGTTTGATCGGTGGCATTGTGTTGGGCTTGGCCGCACGCATTGGCCGTTTTTGCACGCTGGGTGCAATTGAAGACTACCTTTACGCAGATGATGACCGGCGGCTGCGCATGTGGGCAATTGCGATCGGCGTAGCAATTGTCGGCAGCCACTTGGCTATGGCTTTCGGGTGGCTGGACCCTGTTGGAACAAGGTATCTTGCGCAGACTTGGAACCCACTTGGGTCGATCGTAGGTGGCCTCATGTTCGGTTACGGAATGGCCATCAGCGGGAATTGCGGCTATGGCGCGCTGGCAAGGCTTGGGGGCGGCGACCTTCGATCATTCGTCATAGTATTGATCATGGGTTTATCTGCTTACGTTGTCATGTCCGGGCCCCTGGCCTATTTGCGCGTTTGGGTCTTCCCCGAGGAGATGGGTCTTAGTGGCCCCCAAAGCATCAGCTTCCTTGCCGAACAATTTACCTCTATCCCAGCTTGGCTCATTGGCTCCGTTATTGGCGTTGCATTGGTGATTTTCGCCTTGGCAAACCAGCGTTTCCGCCGAACTCCCGCACAGGTGTTCTGGGGATCTGTAGTTGGACTGGCGATCGTATCTGGGTGGCTCGGTACGAATTGGGTGGCGACGCACGGTTTCGACGGTGAGCCAGTTCAAACCCATACCTTCGCTGCGCCCCTTGGCGACACAATATTCTACCTAATGACAGCCTCCGGAAACACTTTGTCCTTTGCGGTAGGATCAGTCTCCGGCGTTCTCATTGGCGCATTCTTGGGGTCCTGGTCCAAAGGTCATTTCAGATGGGAAGCATGCGAGGATCCACGTGAACTCAAGCGTCAGATGCTCGGCGCGGCGATCATGGGGCCAGGCGCGATCATCGCGGTCGGTTGCAGCGTCGGACAAGGTATATCTGCCTTCTCACTTTTGGCCTACAGCGCGCCTGTAACATTCGCTGCCATATTCGCCGGTGCGGCGATTGGGTTGAAACAACTCGTGTCTGGGCTGTCCTTCATAGCTGAGCGTTGACGTCACAGTTCAAACTAGAATTCACGTGTGGAGGACGGTTTCAGTAGTTCGCTCTTGTTGAGAAACCGATCGCTTTTGAAGGCAAATAGTCCGCATACCATGCCCGTTAGCAGTTCGAAAAGTCAGATGACCATCGCGGTGCAAGCCGCCGGTGTCTAAACGACAGACCCGCAATTCCGGTTTACGCCTCAAAACCTTCCCGTTTGTTTTGCCCATCGCTGCGGTGTGGTTCACCATAGGAGACATCCGCTGCCTTTGAGAGTTGGCATTGAATCCGAATGATCGGATAGTGAAATCTTTCACACGTGGAGCAAGGCTAACCACGAGAACGAATATGAGCTCGCGTCGATCTTGCTAAAGGTGATCCGTTTGACAGGCCCAACAATCCATTGATTATGTGCGCATGACCAAAGCTCAAAGACCGCCAAAGCCAAAACCCATTCCTTACACCCCGGAGCCGGACCGCTATGAGCGGATGGTGTATCGGCGATGTGGGCGGTCCGGAGTGAAGCTTCCTGTTGTCAGCCTAGGGCTGTGGCACAATTTTGGAGCGGACTCGACGCACGAAAACAAGCGAGCAATGTGTCGGGCTGCGTTCGACCATGGGATCACTCACTTTGATCTGGCGAATAACTATGGTCCACCACCCGGATCGGCCGAAGAGGCATTTGGCGAGATCCTCAAAACGGATTTCGCGGGTTACAGGGATGAGCTGATCATTTCCTCCAAAGCAGGCTACGACATGTGGCCGGGACCCTACGGAGAGTGGGGGTCGCGCAAGTACATGATTGCGTCTTGTGACCAATCACTTGCGCGCATGGGGCTTGATTATGTCGACATCTTTTATTCCCACCGCTTTGACCCCGATACCCCGCTCGAAGAAACGATGGGCGCGTTGGATCATATCGTACGGTCTGGTCGTGCGCTCTACGCAGGTATCTCGAGCTACAACTCCCAACGCACGCGCGAGGCGGTGAAAATTCTCAACGACCTTGGGACACCTTGTCTGATTCACCAGCCTTCTTACAATCTGCTCAATCGGTGGGTGGAGCGAGACGGTTTGCTCGATACCCTCGACGATCTTGGGGTAGGATCGATTGCATTCACACCGCTGGCACAAGGCATTCTGACGTCCAAGTATCTGACCGATATTCCGAGTGGTAGCCGTGCCACGCAAGGGAAGTCATTGCTCGATGGCATGATCAATGAGCGGTCATTGGCGAGTGTCCGTGCTCTGAACGACATGGCCGAAGCACGCGGGCAGACTCTGGCGCGAATGGCGTTGGCCTGGGTGCTCAGAGGTGGACGGGTGACGACCGCTCTGATTGGTGCGTCCCGGCCGGAACAGATCGTAGATTGCGCAGGCGCCGTTGATAATCTCGACTTCAGTGCTGACGAGCTGAAAAAGATCGATGAAATCAGTTCTGAGGAAGATATCAATTTGTGGGCGCGGTCCTCAGAAACAGAGTGACCATCCTTAGAACGTACGCAAAACCCTAGTCCTTTGACGCTTGCGATCTTTGGCGGATTGAACGTTTTTGGTTCGGCCTACCTGCTAACATGAGCCATCGGCCCTATATGCTCATTGGCCAATGAACCACTCTTCGGCAATGTGGCCCTCCCAAACTACCATTCGCTGCAGCAGCATGAATTGATGGAGAGTGAAGACACAACGTTTGTACAGAAATCACTACTCAGATCAAAAAGAGGGCCGTTATCGCTAGTCTGTTGACAGACAAGCAGCATACTAAAAAATATTGATCTAATCATGTTGCATGAAAATTTGAAAATGAAGCCTCTTTGGAATGGGGTTTCAGGTCCAACTAAAACGCTAGGGCTACGCTTCTTTTTTTTAGTAGTAGTTCTAGGCGTAGCTTCATGCATTCGACCTCCAGAACTCGTAGGCGTCGAAAATCCCCAATATCCTGCGTCAGATGTAGTTGAGGCCAAACGCCAGACAGTCTTTATTGCCACAACGCGACAGGCATCCGGAGCAGAGGGTGTTTTTTATTCGGGCGACCGCAGCGATACACTTGGACTAGCTTCGGTGGTAGTCACCATTCCGCCAAATCACAAAGTTGGAAAAATAGAAAGAACCAACGCTCTCCCCCCCAACCCTTCGAAGCATTTCACTATCATCGACCCAAAAGTTTATGCATCTGAAAACGCTTTTGTTTCGGACATTGACAAACAACTTCTTGCACTTGGCGCTTCGGAGCAAAACGTCCTATTTTTTGTTCACGGCTACAATACGACCCTAAGTGACGCCATTCTTAGATTGGCCCAATTTGTTGAGGATACTGAGTACGATGGGGTTCCGGTGTTAATGTCTTGGGCTTCTGCGGCAGAAACCCTCAAATATGTTTACGATATCAACAGTGCGCTTGCTGCTAGATCGGACTTCTTGAAAGCTGGTGAAATAGTCACGCGATCAAAAGCTCAGCAATTCGATATTCTTGCATTCTCAATGGGAGCGTTTCTTACAATGGAAGCGATCTCGCAAGCGGAATTAGCCGGAGAATTCAATCCTCGAAAAAGAGTGCGAAACATTATTCTTGCGGCGCCGGATATAGATTTGGCCGTTTTTGAGAACCAACTTTCCAAGATAAAACACGACAATCAAAAGATCTTTGTCTTAGTTTCGTCAGACGACAGGATTCTAAACTTCTCAAAATTCGTTTCTGGTGGAGTAGATCGCGTTGGCGCAACAGATGCAGCCGAGCTCGCAAAGTCTGGAGTAACCGTTATCGATCTAAGCCAAGTAAGAGATTCTAAGAGCACCAGCCACTCAAAATTTGCTGCTTCGCCAGAAGTCGTTCGGATATCTGGTGAAGCAATCCGGACAAGTAGACGTTCCAGTAGACGATCAACTGTAGAACTTCAGGATCTAATCGGTGACGCTTCCGTGGAAATCGTGGGCACAAGGTAGTCTGATCGTTTTCCCCTATATAATAAGTCTTCCTCGACTAGAAATGTAAACGGCGGCTTTGTCAGCAATGCTGTCATTGGCGCCAAGCGCAGCGAATGCCTGCTTTCCGCCCGCAAACGACATTGGGGTACAGCTAGGTGAGAAATTTCAAGCGAAGTCTAGGGCATTCCTTTTGCAAGATTGCGTTAGTGTCAGTCATGGCTACTACCAAAGCTAACAACGCTTGCCATAGTACGTTCTCGAACGATTTTGCGTATTCCTACAAGTTCTCAGAAATCCAGATTCTCAACGCTCAGAGCATTCTGCTGAATGAATTCACGGCGTGGTTCCACCACGTCACCCATCAGTTTGGTGAAGAGATCATCCGCTTCAACCATGTCATCCACACGTACCTGCAACAGGGTGCGTGCGTCCGGGTCCAGCGTGGTTTCCCATAGTTGATCGGGGTTCATCTCGCCCAAGCCCTTGTAGCGCTGAAGCGACAGGCCCTTTTCGCCCTCTTCCAAAATGGCGCGCAAAAGGTCCAGCGGGCCGTGGATCGCCTGCATCCGGTCGCGGCGGATTAGGGTAGCCGGAGTGTTGTAAACTTCCTGCAGGCTTTGTGTGAAGCTGCCGGTCTTGCGGGCCTCGCCCGAGCGCAGCATCGGGCCGTCCAGCGTACGGACCTCTTCAACGCCGCGAAGGATGCGGGCCAGACGGATGCCGTGATCCTGCGTGATACGGCCCTGCCAGCCGCGCTCGTATTCCAGCGCGATCAGGTCGAGACGGGCGGCAACCTTGTCGGCAACACCTTGCAGGTCGGCATCGACAGCACCGGGGACAAAGGCACCGGCCACGGCGGCCTGTTCCAGAATGTGACGCGGGTAGTGAGTTGGGAAGGCATCCAACACGCGTTTCAACTGGCGCGCTTCGTCGACAACGCGGGTCAGGTCTTGGCCGACGATTTCTTCGCCAGAGCCCAACTTCAGAACAGCACCCTCTACCCCCTGATTGATCAGATAGTCGTCCAGCGCGGCCTGGTCCTTCAGGTAAACCTCTGATTTACCACGTGAAACTTTATAGAGCGGCGGCTGCGCGATGTAGAGATAGCCACCTTCAATCAATTCCGGCATCTGACGGTAGAAGAAGGTCAGCAGCAGGGTTCTGATGTGCGCGCCATCGACATCCGCATCGGTCATGATGACGATCTTGTGGTAGCGCAGCTTTTCGATGTTGAACTCATCGCGGCCAATGCCGGTGCCCAACGCCATCACGAGGTTCCCGATTTCCTGAGACGACAGCATCCGATCAAACCGCGCACGCTCGACATTCAGGATTTTCCCGCGCAAGGGCAGAACGGCCTGAGTCAGACGATCCCGGCCTGTTTGGGCGGAGCCGCCCGCCGAGTCACCCTCGACCAGGAAAACTTCGGTTTTGGACGGGTCTTTCTCGGAACAGTCCTTCAGCTTCCCGGCCAGATAGTTCACATCCATCGCCGTCTTGCGGCGGGTCAGTTCACGCGCCTTTCGGGCGGCCTCACGTGCCAATGCGGCCTCGATGATCTTGCCGACGATCCCCTTGGCTTCATTGGGGTTTTCTTCGAACCACTCGGCCAGCTTCTCGTTCATCAAGCCCTCAACCGCAGGTCGTACTTCGGACGAAACCAACTTGTCTTTGGTCTGGGACGAGAATTTCGGGTCAGGTACTTTGACCGACAGCACGCAGGTCAGACCTTCGCGCGCATCGTCGCCGGTAAAGCTGACCTTTTCCTTCTTCGCGATCCCGCTGGACTGCGCATAGTTGTTGATCGTCCGGGTCAGAGCGCCGCGGAAACCGGCCACGTGCGTGCCACCGTCCCGCTGAGGGATGTTGTTGGTAAAGGGCAGAACCGTCTCGTGGTAGCTATCGTTCCACCACATCGCGATTTCGACACCAATGTCGTCCCGCTCGCCCTTGATATAGATCGGTTCGGGCATGGCCGGGGTCTTGGACCGGTCGAGGTATTTGACGAACTCCTTGACTCCACCCTCATAGAACAGCTCGGTCTCCAGACGTTCAGCGGGGCGCTCATCAATCAGGATGATCCGCACGCCCGAGTTCAGGAAGGCTAGCTCACGCAGGCGCTTCTCCAACGTCTCAAACGAGTATTCGAGGTTCGAGAACGTATCTGTCGAGGCCAAAAAGCGCACCTCGGTTCCGGTGCGATCGCCGCATTCGCCGACGACTTTCAGATGTTCAGCGGTCTCACCACGCTCAAAACGCGCAACGTGCTCTTTGCCCGCGCGCCAGATGCGCAGCTCCAGCCATTCGGACAGAGCATTCACAACCGAAACGCCCACGCCGTGCAGACCGCCCGACACCTTGTACGAGTTGCTGTCGAACTTACCACCCGCGTGCAGCTGGGTCATAATAACCTCGGCCGCCGAGACGCCCTCTTCGGGGTGAATATCGACCGGGATTCCGCGCCCGTTGTCACTGACCGAGACGCTGGAATCCGCGTGAATTTTCACGGTCACATGGTCGGCATGACCGGCCAGAGCCTCATCAATTCCGTTGTCCACGACCTCATACACCATATGGTGCAGACCCGAGCCATCATCCGTATCCCCGATATACATACCGGGACGTTTGCGAACCGCCTCTAAGCCTTTGAGAACTTTGATGGAATCTGCGCCGTATTCCTGGGGTGCCTGTGCGTCTTCGGACATGCCGTTAGTACCTATATTATTTTGGTAACTTATACGTTTTCTGGTGGGGAATGTCACGCGCTCCCCCAAGATTTTGTGGTTGAGATCCGATTTATCTGCGGATCAAAGCCGATCGAGGTCTGCCGCGATATCGGCGGCAATTTCGGCGGCGTTGACGTCGTCCCGTTCGGCCGTCAATCGCAGGCCCAGAAGGTCCGACTGATAGCGCGCAGCAAGGCGTTCGGGATCGTGATCTGGGCCTATCTCTCCGGCCTTTTGGGCGCGGCGAAACAGGTCTGCGAAACAGGATTTCATTGCGATCATATGCGCGCCTGCCTGACCGGCCAGATCGTGATCCTTTGCCTGCAACTCGGCATAGGTCTTGGCCAGCATACAAGCTTTGGTCGGCAGGTCAGAGGCAGCAATCACGCGATAGGGCTGCGCCTTGAGCGCCCCGAGCGGCCCCAGCTCCTCAGCCAAGGCCAGCATACTGGCAACCCCTTCTTGGGCGTAGCGCTCCAGCGCCAGCGCATAGAGGGCATCTTTCGAGCCAAACGCCGCATAGAAACTGCCCGGCTTCAGCTTCAACTCGCGCTCAAGGTCCTTCAGCGAAGTCCCGGCCCAGCCGTGACGCCAGAAGATATCACGCGCCTGCGCGATCAGCGCGTCTCGGTCATATGCGGGTTTGCGTGGCAATAGATCACCAATTCTTGAGTGTTTGCTCAAATATATACTTGAGTGATCGCTCAAGAAACCCTAAATACGACTCATCGCGCCAGAAATCAGGAGTTTTGACATGGCCAACTTCCCGTCTCACGACCTCGAATCCGCCCCTGAGGGGTCCAAACCGCTGTTGGAGAAATCACAAGCCGCCTTTGGCCGCCTCCCCGGTCTGCACAAGGTGATGGCGGAAAGTCCGCAGCATCTTGAGGCCTATCAGGTTCTGCACGGCCTCTTCCTGCAAACCGATTTCGACAATGATGAGAAAACCGTGGTTTGGCAGACCATCAACGTCGAGAATGAGTGCCACTACTGTGTCCCCGCCCATACCGGCATCGCCAAAATGATGAAGGTTTCGGACGAGATCACCGAGGCTCTGCGCAACGAAACCCCGCTGCCGACTGCCAAGCTGGAGGCCTTGCGCACTTTCACCCTGCAGGTGATGGAAACCCGCGGTAACCCGACCGAAGAACAACTGCAGGCGTTCTTTGACGCCGGTTACTCGCACCGCGCCGTTCTGGATGTGATTCTGGGTCTGGCGCAGAAAACCATGTCGAACTACGTCAACCACATGGCCAAAACTCCGGTCGATCAGGTCATGCGCAGTTTCCTGTGGGAACGTAAAGTCAACGAACCGGCCTAAGCCGACACGACCGAGCCCTCATCGCCTTCGGTAACAACCAGCGTTTGGGCCCGGTCTCCCAATTCCGCAAACAGCTCAGGCCCGGTGCCCGTCATCCAGGCCTGAGCGCCCAGCGCACAGATCTCATCATAGAGCGCCGCGCGTCGCCCGGCATCCAGATGCGCAGCCACCTCATCCAGCAACACAATCGGTGGCGCACCGATCATTTCCGCAAGCGCCCGTGCGTTTGACAGGATCAGGGACACAAGCAACGCCTTCTGTTCACCCGTGGAACAATCCTTGGCCGGAACCCCCTTGGCCGCGAACACCCCATACAGGTCCGAGCGATGCGGCCCGACCAGAGTCCGCCCTGCTGCAAGATCGCGGAAACGGCTTTCGCTGAGCGCCTCGCGCAGATCATCCGCAGTCTCGGGCATCGCACCTTCCGTTTGAATCAACTCCAAGTCTGCTGAAGGAAACGCCGTTTCGGCCTGATCCTGCGCGGCACGCAAATGATCCAATGCTGCAAGACGCGCCGCATGGATCCGATACCCTGTCTCGGCCATCTGACCTTCCAAAGCCGTGTACCAATGGGCGTCCCGGGCCTGATCTTTCAATAGCCGGTTCCGCTCACGCATAGCCTTTTCGTAGGTCAGCGAAGCCTCGGCATGCGCGGGATCAAAGCTCAGCGCGATGCGGTCCAGAAACCGCCGCCGCCCCTCGGCTCCTTCGGTCCACAACCGATCCATCGAAGGGATCAACCACACCACGCGCGCAAGCTTGCCCAGATCAATCTGACTGGCGGCCTTGCCATCAATCCGAACCTGACGTGCCGAGCCACTTTCGGACCATGTCTCGATCTCATACCGCCCGCCCAGGGCGCTCAGCAGGCCGGACAGTTTCCAGCCCAAGGCCTCGGGCCGCCGGGTCATCTCCGCCGCACTGGCCCGCCGCATCCCGCGACCGGGCGAGAACAGTGACACTGCTTCAAGGATATTGGTCTTCCCGGCCCCGTTCGGCCCATGGATCGCAACCGGGCGCCCGTCCAAAGACAAACGCGCCAATTTATGAGAACGAAAGTGCGAGACCGTAAGTTCGGTCAGGGCCAATCCCATGACCCCTCCCTTCTTCTGTTCAAAAATACCTCCGCCGGAGGCATCGCGCGCCAGCGCGATCAGACACGCATCGGCATTACGACGTAAACCGCGCTCAGATCGTTGCCTTCGCGCATCAAAGTCGGATCACCGGACGAGTTAAACAGGAACACCGCGTTCTCACGATCCACCTGCGATGCAATCTCGAGCAGGTATTTCGCGTTGAACCCAATCTCGAGACGTTCATCGCCGTAAGCAACGGCCAGCTCTTCCTCAGCCGCACCACTATCCGGCGCGTTGACCGACAACACCAGCTTATCCGCATCCAGTTGCAGCTTCACAGCACGCGAACGCTCTGACGAAACCGTTGCAACCCGGTCTACGGCTTGCGCGAACTCGGCCGCATCCACCTCCAGTTGGCGTGTATTGCCCTGCGGAATAACGCGTGTGTAGTCGGGGAAGGTCCCGTCGATCACCTTCGACGTCAGCGTGATATCCGGCGTGGCAAAGCGCACCTTGGTTTCGCTGACAGACACCGCGATGTCCATCTCGTCATCGTCCAACAGTTTGCGCAGCTCACCCACGGTTTTACGCGGCACGATCACACCGGGCATGTCCGCAGCACCATTCGGAAGGTCCGCATCAATCCGCGCCAGGCGGTGACCATCGGTGGCCACACAGCGCAGAACCTTGCCGCCTTCGGACCCGTCCGCGACATGCATGTAGACGCCGTTGAGGTAGTACCGTGTCTCTTCGGTTGAGATGGCGAATTTCGATTTATCGAACAACCGACGCAGCAACGCCGCCGACGCGGTGAAATTCGACTGATATTCCGAGGATGCCATGACCGGGAAATCCTCTTTCGGCAAGGTCGCCAGAGAAAAGTTCGACCGGCCTGCCTCAACCGTCAGACGGCCAGCGGCGCTGTCGGCTGTCAGGGTGACCAGCGCGCCATCGGGCAGTTTGCGCACAATTTCATGCAGGGTCGTGGCGGCCACGGTCGTCGCACCGGCCTTCTCGACCTGCGCAGGCGCTTTGTCGACAACCTCGATATCCAGATCGGTGGCTCGGAACAGGGTTTGGTCGCCTTCGGCCTCGATCAGCACATTGGCAAGGATCGGGATCGTATTGCGACGCTCCACAACGGATTGGGCCTGGGAAACGGCCTTGAGAAGGGTGCCGCGTTCGATGCTGATCTTCATACCCTTTATTCCTCTGACTTGCGTGCCGACATGGGCGGGACTGGCACGTTAGCGTCTCAGCCCTGAGGCACAAGGATTTTTTACCGATTTCTGGGTGGGAATACCCCGGTGGTCAAGAGGTACGCGCGCGAAACGCGTCCATTCCTCCGCAACCGTGGAGATTAGCGCACAAGAAAATGCCCCGGACGCACTGGCCCGGGGCATTTACTGACAATGGGTGCGGTTCAGGCCTCTAGCGAGCGGCGCAGCATTTCCACGTCTTCTGCGATCTGACCATCGGTTGTCTTCAGCTCTTCGATGCGCTTGACCCCGTGCATGACGGTTGTGTGGTCGCGCCCTCCGAAACGGCGGCCGATCTCTGGTAGAGAGCGGCTGGTCAATTGCTTGCACAGATACATGGCCACTTGACGCGGACGAGCATAGGACCGCAGGCGCTTGGGGCCGATAATGTCCGAGAGGCGGATGTTGTAGTAGTCCGACACTTTGCGCTGGATTTCCTCGACGGTGATCTTCCGCTCTGAGGCGCGCAGCACGTCAGCCAGACAATCCTGCGTCAGCTCCATGTCGATCTCACGCCCCACCAACGAGGCAAAGGCGAACAGACGGGTCAGAGCACCTTCGAGAACGCGTACATTGGTCGAGATGCGATGCGCCAGAAACTCCAGCACGCCATCGGCGATGACAAGATCGGGATAGGTGGCGATGTGCTGCTGGACCTTGTTCTGCAGAATGCCCAGACGCAATTCGTAATCGGTGGGATGCAGATCGACGACCAGACCACATTGCAGGCGTGATTTCACGCGATCTTCCAAATCCTTGATCTCACCCGGGGCGCGGTCGGCCGAGATGATGATCTGTTTGTTCTGGTCCACCAGCGCATTGAATGTGTGAAAGAACTCTTCCTGGGTCGAGTCCTTGCCCGCGATGAACTGAACATCGTCAACCATAAGTACATCGACCGAGCGGAACAGATGTTTGAAATCCATCATCCGGCGTTCGCGCAGAGCCTGAACGAAGCGATACATGAACTGCTCCGCCGACAGATAAAGCACGTTCAGCTCAGGGCTTTTGGTCTTCAGCTCCCATGCGATCGCGTGCATTAGGTGGGTTTTACCCAGCCCAACACCGCCATAGAGAACCAGCGGGTTGAACGTGACCGGGCCACCTTCGGCCACACGGCGCGCGGCGGCATGGGCCAGTTCGTTGGGTTTGCCGACAACGAAGCTGTCGAAGGTAAAGCGCGCATCCAAAGGTGCGGCTTGAAGATCCTCAAGCGCCGCATTGGCGGACTCCGCAACCGGTGCAGCAACTGCGGCCAGCTTGGGTTCATCCGTGACAACTGGCGGTCGGGTGGTCGAATTGGCAGCTGCCTTGAAAGCAAGACGTTGGACCCTCTCACCCGCGGTATTCAGTTCATACAGAATCAAATCTGCAAAGTTCTGGCTGACGTAATTTCCCATGAAGTTGGTCGGCACCGAGAACACGGCTACACCGTCCTGCAGCTCCTGAAATTCCAGAGGCTCAATCCAGGTGGTGAAGTTGTTCTTACCAACGGCCTTCAGTAGTTTGTTACGCAGTTGTCCCCATTTCTCTTGTGTCATCAAGCGCCTCACGCATCCCATTTTTTTTGACCTGTCGGTCTTATCAATCGTCGCCGGTTTCCCGGTCATTGACGTTCACGCACAAGGGTACCATGCGCCGGACTGTCCCATCCGGCGGGTAAATGAACACTCAGCATGCACAAATCGTATCCCGCAGCAGGATCCCGGAAAACCGGGGCACGCGTCGTAACCCAATTGTTTGACAGGGCTGAGATCGTCGGAAAACCCGAGACCCAGAGCAGATCGTTTCACCGGCCAAGGCCGGTTTTCGAACGCTGGTTCCTGCTGTCTGACTGATGCCCGTCAGTCAGATGGCTGGAACAGCCTGTCCCCCCAAGCGAGTGAATCGCTGACTCAGTGGTAGCAAGATGTTGCCTGTCGCAGCAACGAAACTCTGATATTGACTCGGGGTTCGGGGCGAAAGAATCTCTCGACTTCGTGAGGTCGCGGCTTTCTGGCAACAAACACGAAAGGCGCCGCAATGCGCGACGCCTTTACGTAGGAAAACACTTGACGCGTCCTAGCGGGAATCAACCCAGCGCTTTTACGCGTGCCGACAGGCGCGACATTTTACGCGATGCGGTGTTCTTGTGGAAAACGCCTTTGGTGACGCCGCGCATCAGTTCAGGCTGAGCTGCGCGCAGAGCTGCGGTTGCAGCGTCTTTGTCGCCGGATGCGATCGCTTCTTCAACTTTACGCAGGTAGGTGCGGATGCGCGAACGGCGTGCTTTGTTTACGGCGAAACGCTTTTCGTTCTGACGGGCGCGTTTCTTTGCCTGGGGCGAATTTGCCATGTGTCTCTGACCTTTGTTCGGTACGGTTATCTAGGGTTGCGCGCCACGGAATTATCCGCACCGGATCAGAAATCACGAGTGTGACTCGGGCCAAGCGGGCCGCACGCGCATGTATGACGGCGGTCTCTACCCAAGTTTTACGGGTTTGCCAAGCCGATTCTTGCCTCGTACGCCCAACAAAAAAGGCAGGCCATAGCCTGCCCTTCCTTAATTCTCTGTCACGACCCTACTTGTCGCGGAATTGAGCAGCGCGTTTTTCCAGAAACGCCGCCATGCCCTCTTTCTGGTCTTCGGTCGCGAACATCGAATGAAAGACGCGACGCTCGAACAGAAGACCTTCGCTAAGCGGTAGTTCATAGCTGCGATTCACCGCTTCTTTCGCGGCTGCGGCCGTCAGCAAAGATTTCTCAGCAATCTTATGGGCTGCGCCCACAGCTTCTTCAATCAGCTTCTTCGCAGGAACCACACGGCTGACAAGACCCGCGCGCTCGGCTTCTTCTGCGTCCATGAAGCGACCGGTCAGGTTCATGTCCATCGCCTTGGACTTGCCAACAAAGCGCGTAAGCCGCTGGGTGCCGCCGATGCCCGCGATAACGCCCAGATTGATCTCGGGCTGGCCGAACTTGGCTGTATCGGCTGCAATAATGAAATCGCACATCATGGCGACTTCGCAGCCACCGCCCAGCGCGTAACCCGCAACCGCCGCGATGATGGGCTTGCGAATGGCCGAGACGCGCTCGTTGACCGAGGCAAACAGGTCAGTGCTGAAAACGTCGACAAAGCTCATCTCGGACATTTCCTTGATGTCCGCACCTGCGGCAAACGCCTTGTCCGAGCCGGTCAGCACGATGCAGCGCACTTTGTCGTTCTGGTCCGCCTCTTCCAGTGCGGCGCACAGCTCACCCACCAATTGGGTGTTCAGCGCATTCATCGCATCTGGTCTGTCGAGTTTGATAAGGGCGACGTGGTCTTCGATTTCGACGATGATCGTCTCAAAAGCCATGAGGTATAAGCTTCCGGTTGTTCCGTTCAGGTACGATTCCTTAACACGCGATTTCGCTGGATCAAGCTATCTTTGGCATTGCGCACAATAGAAGGATGAGCGACCGGACTGGGTGATTCTCTTGATTTCGGCACCGCAACCCTGGGTTCGGCAGGGTTCGCCTTCGCGGCCGTAAACATCAAAGCTGTGCTGAAAATATCCAAGTTCTCCATCGGCTTGACGGAAATCTTTCAGTGACGATCCCCCTGCCTCGATCGCGTCCTGCAACACCTGCCGGATAATCGGCACAAGGGCCGCGACACGTGCCGCAGAAATCTTTCCGGCCTTGCGACGTGGCGACACCTTGCCGCGATAAAGCGCCTCGCAAACGTAAATATTCCCCAACCCGGCAACGATTCCCTGATCCAGAAGTGCCGATTTGACCGGCGTGTTCTTACCCTTGAACGCGTCAATCAGGTGCTGTTCGTGAAAATCATTGCCCAATGGCTCTGGCCCCAGAACGGACAGCAGTTTGTGGTCTTCTGCGGTTGCGGTTGGCAGCAAATCCATGGCCCCGAACCGGCGCGGATCGTTGAAGGTCACGCGGGCACCATTGGCCATGTGGAACACGACATGGTCATGCTTTTCGGGCATCGGATGGTCATGGACGAACTGCCCCAGCGGATCACCCGACACTGTCATACGCCCCGACATACCCAAGTGAATCAACAACGTCTCGCCACTGCTGAGATCTGCCAGAATGTATTTTGAGCGCCGCCGCAGGCGCTGAACCGCCTGACCCGTCAACCGCTCGGCCATACGCTCCGGAAAGGGCCAGCGCAGATCGGGACGGTTCACATCGGCATGCTCGATGACCACCCCCTCCATCGCAGGGGTCAGGCCGCGTCTTACTGTCTCGACCTCAGGCAATTCGGGCATTAGATGGCTCCTATTCCAAAGGGCCGCATTGTGCCCGCCTCTGATGGCCCTATAACAGAGGCGAAATTCGACAAACGGCAAGGCAAATGTCCGACAACAGCGACAAGACCACTCATTTCGGGTTCGAAACCGTCCGCGAGGCTGACAAGGCCGGGCGCGTACAGGGCGTTTTCAACTCGGTGGCCTCGAAATACGACGTGATGAATGATGTCATGTCGATGGGCATCCACCGGGTCTGGAAAGACGCGATGATGGACTGGCTTGCCCCGCGCCCCGGTCAGCGCCTGCTGGACGTCGCAGGCGGCACCGGAGACATCTCGTTCCGTTTCCTGAAACGCGCGGGCTATGGCCACGCCACCGTTCTTGACCTGACCGAACCAATGCTGGTCGAAGGCCGTCAGCGGGCTGAGGCCGACCAGATGTCGGATAGCCTGAACTGGGTCGTCGGCGATGCGATGTCTCTGCCGTTCGAGGACAACACCTTCGACGTCTACACGATCTCCTTCGGCATCAGGAACGTCACCCGCCCGCAAGAAGCGCTGAACGAGGCCTATCGCGTTTTGAAACCCGGTGGTCGCCTGATGGTGTTGGAGTTCAGCCAGTTGCCCAACGATGGGCTGCAAAAGCTCTATGATCTCTACAGCTTCAACGTCATCCCGCGCATGGGCAAGCTGATCGCCAATGACTACGACAGCTACCAGTACCTCGTGGAATCGATCCGCAAGTTCCCCGATCAGGAGACATTCCTGAGTATGGTCCGCACCGCCGGTTTCGAAAACGCCAAATACCGTAACCTAAGCATGGGAATCGCCGCGTTGCATTCCGGCTGGAAGATCTAAATGCGCGGCCCTCACAACATCATACGCCTGATCCGAACAGGCGCCACGCTAGAGCGCACGGGCGCCATGGGTGTCGTGCTGGACGCGTTCGAAGCCCCCCGCGCGGTCCGCTTTGTGGCCCACGCGCTTGGCAAACCGTTTCAATGGCTTGGGTACAAGGGCGATCCAGAGATGCCCCCTGCCACACGCGCGCTGACCGCGCTGGGTCCGGCGTACATCAAATTCGGACAGGTCCTGTCGACCCGGCCCGACGTGGTTGGCAACGAACTGGCCGAGCAACTGCGCGTATTGCAGGACAAGCTGCCCCCTTTCCCGAAGACCGAAGCCATGGCCGAGGTCGAGAAAGAGCTGGGCCAGCCGATCTCAGAAATGTTCAGCGAGTTCAGCGAACCGATCGCTGCGGCCTCGATCGCTCAGGTTCACAAGGCCAAGCTGACCAGCACAGGAGAGGACGTCGCCGTCAAAGTCCTGCGTCCGGGAATCGAGCGCGCCTTCCGCAAGGATGTCGACGCGTTCTATTTCGCCGCCCGCATGGTACAACTCTGCGCCCCGGGCGCGCGCCGCCTCCGTCCAATGGAAGTGATCGAACATTTCGATGGCGTAGTACGGGGTGAGCTGGACTTGCGTCTGGAAAGCTCGGCAGCCTCGGAATACGCTGCCAACACCAAGGATGATGGAGGATTCTGGCTGCCTCCGGTCGTGTGGTCTCTGTCCGCGCGCCGTGTGATGACGCTCAGCTGGGCGGATGGCATCCCGCTTGGCGACAACGACGCTCTGGACGCCGCGGGCCATAACCGCCGCGATTTGGGCGAGCGTGTCCTGCGCCTGTTCCTGCTGCACGCCCTGCGCGACGGCTACTTCCACGCCGACATGCACCAGGGCAACCTGAAGGTCGCCGCCAATAGCGATATCATCGCCTATGACTACGGCATCATGGGCCATATCGACGAATACACCCGCCGGGTCTATGCCGAGATTCTTTTTGGTTTCATCCGCCGCGACTATAAACGCGTGGCCGAGGTGCATTTCGAGGCCGGATACGTCCCAGCCAATCAAGACGTCGACGAATTCGCCCGCGCCCTGCGCGCGGTAGGAGAACCCATCTTCGGCATGGACGCCACCCATATCTCGATGGGCCGCTTGCTGAATTACCTGTTCGAAGTCACCGAACGCTTTGGCATGGAAACCCGAACCGAGCTGATCCTGCTACAGCGCACCATGGTTGTCGTCGAAGGCGTCGCTCGATCACTCGATCCGCATATCAATATATGGGAGGTCGCGCGTCCGGTCGTCGAGGATTACATCAAGAAATCCATCGGCCCCCGCGCGGCGCTCCGCGACTTTGGCAAAACCGCTTTGGTTCTGGCTCGGTTCGGCCCACGCCTACCCGCGCTGGTGGAAGACGCCCTGATCGCGCAAACGCAAAAAGACGATCAGACCAACTCCCGCCTGTGGTCCAAAGCCCTTCCCGCCACGCTCGGAGCCGTGGCAGGCGCTGCTTTGGTCCTGTTGCTAACAGCGCTCAGCTAGGCGCAATCCGCCTGCTTCATCTGGCTGAAAATATCCTCGGGGGGAATCGCGCCCAGCGGCGCGATGGGGGCAGACAGCCCCCCTGCCCAACTCGAAGTCAGAGCCTTTCGATGGCAATCGCGATACCCTGACCACCGCCGATACACATGGTGATCAGACCTTTGGAGCCTCCAGTCCGCTCCAACTCATACAAGGCCTTCAGCGTGATGATCGCACCTGTCGCACCCACCGGGTGACCCAACGCAATCGCACCACCGTTCGGGTTTACCTTGTCGGCATCCAGACCCAGCTCTTTGTTCACGGCCAGAGCCTGCGAAGCAAAGGCTTCGTTGCTTTCGATCACGTCGAAGTCTTCCACCGTCAGGCCGGTCTTGGCCAGCAGGTTCTGAACCGCAGGCACCGGACCAATGCCCATCACTTCGGGGCGGACACCAGCGTGGCCGTAACCCAGAATTCGCGCTTTCGGCTTCAGACCAGCTTTCTCGGCCGCTTCTGCCGTGGCAAGAACCATCGCCGCCGCACCGTCATTGATGCCAGAGGCGTTACCCGCCGTTACCCTACCATCCTTCTTGAACGCCGGACGCAGACCCGCCAGCGCCTCAATCGAAGTCGCCTTGGGATGCTCGTCGACCATGAAATCAACCATGTCGCGCTTAACCTTGACCTGAACCGGCGCGATCTGGCTTTGGAAATATCCGGCCTCAATGGCAGCAGCGGCGCGGGTCTGGCTGGTAAGAGCGAACTCATCCATCTGCTCGCGTGTGACCTGATGTTCATCAGCGACGTTCTCAGCTGTCACACCCATATGGCCGGTGCCAAAGGGGCAGTTCAGCGCACCCAGCATCATGTCCAGAGATTTGATATCGCCCATCTTGGCACCCCAGCGCGCCTGCTGCAGGATGTAGGGGCTGCGCGACATGCTCTCAGCCCCACCAGCCACTGCAAATTCGGCATCGCCCAGCATCAGCGATTGCACCGCCGACACAATCGCCTGCGCCCCTGAACCGCACAGACGGTTCACGTTCATCGCGGGGGTTTCGACCGGGATACCTGCCTGTTTGGCGGCCGCACGCGACAGATACATGTCGCGCGGTTCGGTGTTGATCACATGGCCAAACACAACATTGCCAATCTGGCCGCCTTTGACGCCCGACTTCTCCATCGCGGCTTCGGTTACAACGGTCGCCAGATCAATCGGTGCGGTCGAGGCCAGGGCACCCCCAAACGTTCCAACAGCCGTACGGGCCCCATCCAGAATGACGATATCTTTCATGTCTCTACTCCCAGCTTGGATTTGGCGACACTATGCATCTGCGAAACAAGGCTGTCCCATGGGACGTACCGTCACAAGCAGAATTGACAACCCACCATGAAAAGCGCATCAGATTCCGTCATGACGGAAAACACAGACGATATCCTGACCCTTCTACCCGCCCGCCTGAAAGAGGCGCGCCGCGCCAAGGGCCTGTCGCTGGAAGCTGTTGCCAATCTCAGCGGCGTATCTCGATCAATGGTCAGTCAGATCGAACGGGGCGAAAGCAGCCCGACCATCTCAACCCTGTGGAACCTGACGCGGGCCTTGCAGGTGGATTTCGCAGGGCTGCTAGAAGAGACCAAAACCTCGGACCAGATCGAGGTTCTGCGCCAGGCCGAGGTGCCCAGCATCGACAATATGGGAAAGAACTGCCGCATCCGTATCCTGTCGCCCCCGGAAGAGGCCGGAGGACACGAGGTCTACGACATCCGCTTTGACCACGACGGCACGCTGAACAGTCAGCCGCATGCCCGCGGCACACGCGAACAGTTGACGGTTTTGGAAGGTGCGGTGCGCGTCACCTCGGGCACTGCGATATCTGAGATGCAGCAGGGCGACACCGCCCGATATGCAGCTGATGTGACCCATTCCATTTCTTCTAAGGGCCCCGCGCGGGTCTTTCTGATCGTCAAAAACGCCTAGGGCGTTTTGCGTTTTACCCGAGGCAAGGCCATCGAAATGCGCGTTCGACCGCAGGGAGAGGCAGCGTATTTCGTTTCAAATCAAACGCAAAACGATACACATTCCGCCTTCACGGAAATTTTTCCCGTATAGTGTAATTCTCCTATTTGGGAATTGTATCCGTTATGTTAGACATCCGACTCAGAAGAACGGAGGTCGCCATGGCAGATGCATTCCTGTCCCATATCACGGACACCCTCGCGCAGATCGAATCCGAAGGTCTGTATAAACGCGAACGCATGATTACATCGCCTCAGGGCGGTGAGATCACGGTGGGCGACAAGCAGGTCATCAACCTGTGCGCCAACAACTATCTGGGGCTGGCCGACCATCCCGCGTTGATCGACGCCGCCACAGATGCAATGGGCCCCAAAGGGTTCGGCATGGCCTCGGTCCGGTTTATCTGCGGCACGCAGGACATTCACCGCGAGCTGGAACAGAAGCTGGCCGAGTTCCTGAACAAGGATGACTCGATCCTGTTCGCCGCCTGTTTCGACGCGAACGGGGGGCTGTTCGAACCCCTTCTCGGCCCCAAGGACGCCATTATCTCGGACAGTCTGAACCATGCCTCGATCATTGACGGGGTACGGTTGTGCAAGGCCAAACGCTATCGCTATCTGAACAACGACATGAACGACCTTGAAGCCTGGCTCAAGCAAGCGCGCGAGGATGGGGCGCGGCATATCATGATCGCGACCGACGGCGTGTTTTCAATGGATGGTTACCTCGCCAACCTGCCGAAAATCCGCGAGCTGGCCGATAAATATGACGCCATCGTCATGGTCGATGACTGCCACGCCACCGGGTTTATGGGACCGAACGGCGCGGGCACACCGGATCATTTCGGTGTCGATGTCGACATCCTGACGGGAACCTTGGGCAAAGCACTTGGGGGGGCAATCGGCGGTTATATCGCCGGGCCGCAGCCAGTGATCGACCTGCTGCGGCAGCGGGCGCGGCCCTATCTGTTCTCGAACTCGCTGCCGCCCTCCATCGTCGCCGCCGGGATTGAGGCCATCCGTCTGGTCCAACAAGGCGACATGCTGCGCGCGCAGCTGTTCGGAAACGCCAAATACTGGCGGGCGGGGCTGGAGAAGCTGGGTTTTGACCTTTTGCCGGGTGAACACCCGATCATTCCGGTCATGCTGGGAGACGCGACTTTGGCGCAGGATATGGCGGCCCGGTTGTTTGACGAAGGCGTCTATGTCTCAGGCTTTTTCTTTCCCGTGGTCCCGCGCGGGCAGGCCCGGATCAGAACCCAGATGAACGCCGCACTGACAAGGCAGGAGCTTGACCAGGCGCTTGCCGCATTTGAGAAAGTCGGCAAAGAGCTTGGAGTCATCAAATGACCTTTGCCTCTGTCATCGACGCCATCGGCAATACCCCTTTGGTGGACCTGTCGCGCATCTGCCAGCAGCTTCAGCTGGACGGTCGCATTCTGGCCAAGCTGGACTATCTGTTGCCCGGATTCTCGAAAAAGGACCGCGCGGCAAAATCCATCATCGAAATGGCCTGCGCCGATGGAACGCTTGCGCCAGGGCAAACTGTTGTCGAGCTGACCTCGGGCAATATGGGAACCGGTCTGGCGATTGTCTGCGGAATCATGGGCCATCCGTTTGTCGCCGTGATGAGCGCCGGAAACTCGGTCGAGCGCGCGCGTATGATGCGGGCGCTGGGGGCAGAGGTGATCATCGTGCCGCAGGCCGAGGGCAGCAAACCGGGTGAGGTTTCGGGCGCTGATCTGGCGCTGGTGGATGAGGCGGCGCAGAAAGTCACAGCAGAACGCGGCGCGTTTCGCGCGGATCAGTTCGGTCATTCGGGTAACCCAATAGCGCATTCAACAGGGACCGGGCCGGAAATCTGGGAGCAGTCTGGCGGTGCGGTCACGGCCTTCTGTGATTTCGCCGGTTCAGGCGGCACCTTGGCCGGAGCAGCGGCATTCTTCGCGCCGCATGGCGTGCGGTGTTACGCCATCGAACCCGAGGGCGCACGGGCCTTGGCTGGTGAAGTCGTCGACACGCCCGACCATCCGATACAGGGCGGCGGCTATGCCATGGCTGACCTGACCCATGTGAACGGCGTCCCCCTCGCGGGGCACCTTTCGGTGTCAGGCAGCGCGGCCCGAGATTGCGCCCGGTTGCTCGCACGCAGCGAAGGGATCTTTGCCGGATACTCAGCCGGCGCGAACCTTGCCGCAGCGATCGATCTGCTGCGCGGCCCGGAGCGTGGCGGCTGCGTCGCGATCGTCATTTGCGACAGTGGTCTGAAATACCTGTCCACCGATTTATGGGAGTAGTGCAATGCGTCCCAACACAATGAAAGCGCTGGAAAAATCAGAATCCAAGGAAGGCCTGTGGATGGTACAGGCCCCGGTGCCCGAGATCGGCCCGGATGAGGTGCTGATCCGGATCAACAAGACCGGCATCTGCGGGACCGACATTCATATCTGGAACTGGGACGACTGGGCCGCAGCAACCGTTCCCGTTCCGATGATCACCGGTCATGAGTTCGCGGGTGAGATCGTTGAGATCGGCCGCAACGTAACCGGGCTTGAGATCGGGCAGCGTTGCTCGGGCGAGGGGCACCTGATCGGAACAGACAGCCGTCAGAGCCGCGCGGGCAAGTTCCACCTCGACCCCGGAACGCGCGGCATAGGCGTCAACGAACAAGGCGCGTTTGCGCAATATCTGAAACTGCCTGCCTTCAACGTCGTCCCCCTGCCCGACGACGTGCCTGACGAAATCGGAGCCATTCTCGACCCTCTTGGAAACGCCGTTCACACCGCGCTCAGCTTTGATCTGCTGGGGGAGGATGTGCTGATTACAGGCGCTGGGCCGATTGGCATCATGGCCGCTGCCGTCGCCCGCCACGCAGGCGCTCGCAACGTGGTCATCACCGACATCAACCCTGACCGCCTGAAACTGGCCGAACACGTGGTGCCAACGGTCCGCACAGTCGACGTCTCCAATGAGGACCTGCAGGATGTCATCGCCGAGCTAGGATTGAAGGAAGGTTTCGATGTGGGGCTGGAAATGTCCGGCTCGCAAATCGCGCTGGACCAAATGGTCGAGGCGCTGGTGATGGGGGGAAAGATCGCTTTGCTGGGTATTCCGCCCGGCAAATCCCCTGTCGATTGGTCCCGCATCGTGTTCAAGGCCATCACCATCAAGGGCGTCTACGGGCGCGAGATGTTCGAGACCTGGTACAAGATGATCGCCATGCTGCAAAACGGCCTGGATGTTAGCCGCGTGATCACCCATCAGATGAAAGTCGACGATTTTGCCGAGGGGTTTGCGGCCATGAAATCCGGCCAATCCGGCAAGGTGGTTCTCGACTGGACCTGACCCTCTGGCGCTGCGCGGGCTGACCCCTTACACATCGGGGAACCTCAGGCGTTTGGAGGAGCAAATGAGCGACACTGACAGGTATCTGGAACGCGGGATCGAAGACTCTCTGGTCACCGATTTCACCGAGACCCATCGCAAAAGCTATGGCGATTTTCTGCAACTCAAGACGCTGCTGAACCTGCAGAAGACCTTTCAGGACCCCGCCCAGCCCGA
The DNA here is from genome assembly GCF_056536505.1 of Ruegeria sp. CL3. Taxonomy (NCBI): domain Bacteria; kingdom Pseudomonadati; phylum Pseudomonadota; class Alphaproteobacteria; order Rhodobacterales; family Roseobacteraceae; genus Ruegeria; species Ruegeria sp. CL3. Next base: position 122,993 of record NZ_JBQFPT010000011.1, read on the forward strand.
TGAGATGTTGTTCATCATCATCCATCAGGTCAGCGAGCTGTGGCTGAAACTGATGCACCATCAACTGGTCGAGGTGCGCCGCTTCCTGCAGCAGGACGCGTTTGGTCCGGCGATGAAAAACCTCGACCGCATCAAAGCCATCCAACATCAGCTGATCGCGGCATGGGAAACTCTGCTGACCATGACGCCCGCCGACTACATGACCTTTCGGCAGGCACTTGGCAGTTCCTCTGGGTTCCAAAGCTATGGCTACCGCCAGATCGAGTTCATTTTGGGCAACAAGGATCCATCGACCCTGAAGGTTCACGCCCATGATCCCGAAGTGATGGAGATGCTGAACGCGGCCCTCACCAAACCGTCTCTCTATGACGAGGTGCTGCACATGCTGGCCCGCCAAGGCTTCGACGTGCCTCAGGACCTGCTGGAGCGGGATTATGCGCAGCCCTACTCCGGCGATCCTCGGGTGGTGAAAATCTGGGTTCAGGTCTTTCGCGACACCGAAAAACACTGGGAGCTTTATGCGCTGGCAGAGAAGCTGATGGATGTGGAATGCCTGTTCCAACGGTGGCGGTTCGATCACGCAACCGCCGTTGAACGTGTTATCGGGATGCAGCCGGGAACAGGAGGCTCCAGCGGCGTCGGCTTTTTACGCAAAGCATTGGAATTGCGCTTCTTCCACGATTTGTATGATATGCGCACAGAACTGATCTATGCGGGGGACTGATGCTGTATCGCGGGTTTTCACAGGCTGAACTGGAACAGGAATATTCGCCGAGATCAATGATCGGCGGTGATCTGACGCCTTACATTGCAAGCTATAGCGCCCTCAGTGCGCAAGCGAGGGCCAGTCTGACGGTTCAGGAAAATCTGACCTATGGCGGAGGCCCGGCACAGGTTCTGGATTACTTCCCAGCCGCCGAAGCAGGCGCGCCGCTGCATGTCTTTATCCATGGCGGCTATTGGCAGGCCCTCAGCCAGCGCGAGTCCGCCATGATGGCACCGGCGTTGATTGAAGCGGGTCAGGCTTTTGCGGCACTGAACTACACTCTGGCCCCTGATGCCCGCATCGCGGACATGATCGATGAGTGCCGTGATGCGCTACTCTGGCTGGCGTCGCAGGCTGAGTCCCTGGGGTTTGACCCCAGCAGGATCACCTTGTCAGGGCACAGCGCAGGGGCGCAATTGGCCAGCATGGTCATGGCGCAATCTGCAAACGCTCTAGCCCGCGCCGGGTTGCGGGTGCGCGACGTGATTCTGATCAGCGGGGTTTACGATCTGGAGCCGATCAGCCTGACTTCGGTCAATGATCCGCTGCAACTGACCCCAGTTGAGGTCAACGACCTGTCCCCCATCCGTCACGTGCCCCGCCCCGGACCACGCTACCACGTGACCGTGGCCGAGAGGGACACCCCGGAATTCATCCGCCAAAGCCGCGACTACGCCGAGCACCTGCGCAAGGCCGGACACTCTGTCAGCTTCGATCTGAAAAAGGGGATGCAGCATTTCGACATCATCATGCATCCCGGGACGTTCACAGCTTCAAAGCAGTCGGGAACGTCCTAGCCTTCGCGATGCACGGGTCTGACCCCTGTCAATTCGCACTCGGGTCCTTGATGCCAATCCGTATGTTCAGGGATGACCGGGCCCAAGGGGATTGCACTCCGTCCGTTTCGCCAATCACATCCGTGCGCACCTGATCAAACATCTGCTCAAGGGTGAGACCTCGGGTTCCGATCGCACGCGCAATGGCTGCTGTGTAAGGGCTGTTGGTCCCAGTCCCGTCCAAAGCGACGTCGCCGGGTCCGGTGGCATAAGCGATCAGGTTGTTGGTGCGGGCCGTCATACGCGCAAGCCCGTCGCCGACATCCAGTGCACCGTCCGTTTCACTTCCAAAAGGATTGTCGCGGCACGCGTCCAGAATCATGACACTAACGGCCTGAGGTGTGTGAATGCGATCGAGAACCCACTCGGCCGGGACAGCCTGATCTGAAATATCAGCCTCGGACTGAATGTTCACGCCGAGCGGAAGCAGGTAGTTGAAATCATCACTGCGCACCCCGTGCCCGGCAAAATAGAACACTGCCAAAGCCTCGGACCCCGCCGCGCGTACGGTGCTGGCAAAAGCCTCAACCTCCTGCTCCATCTCTGCGCGGCTTGCATCCGTCAGTGTCGTGACCTCAAAACCCACACCGCGCAGCTCTTCGCTCATCAAGCGCGCGTCGTTCACAGGGTTGTCGAGGGCGGGGACAGTTGTGTACCCAGCATTTCCGATCACAAGGGCGAACCGCTCATGCGCCAATGCGGGTCCGGCGATCAGGGTGATGACAAAGTAGAGTGCTGTAAAAAAACGCGTCAAATCTATCTCCAAATCCTGTCGAACGAGAGAAGTAGGTCTCTTCCTTTGGCCCTTAAGTGCTGCAAGTCCGTTCAATCACGACCAATAGTAAATCAAGACCGGGCCTCGAAAGTCCATATACGAACTTGTTACAGCCCCCTGCATAGCTTGAATGTAACGAGGAACACGTTGAACTAAAAAATAGACGCAGATCGCGATGTGCCAAAAAAAACAGCGGCCCAAGTCGAGCCGCTGTTTTCAAACTTACTTGCAGAACCGGATCAGTCCAGCGTGCGGGTGACTTCTTCGCGCTCGAAGATTTCGATCACGTCGCCTGCGCGGATATCGTCGTAGTTCTCGAACGCCATACCGCATTCCTGACCCGACTGAACCTCGGCCACTTCGTCCTTGAAGCGCTTCAGCGTCTTCAGCGTGCCTTCGTGGATCACCACGTTGTCGCGCAGCAGACGGACGCCTGCGGAGCGGCGGGCAACGCCTTCGGTGACCAGACAGCCAGCAACCTTGCCGACGCCAGTGACCTTGAAGACTTCGCGGATCTCGGCGTAACCGATGAACTTCTCTCGGATCTCGGCGCTCAGCAGGCCGGAAGCGGCGGCTTTCACGTCATCCACGAGGTCATAAATCACCGAGTAGTAGCGGATCTCGACACCCTTCTGGTTCGCGGTGTTCCGTGCCGATGCGTTGGCACGGACGTTGAACCCGAAGATCGGTGCGCCGGAGGCTTCTGCCAGCCCGACATCCGTCTCGGTGATCGCACCCACGCCCGAGTGCAGAACGCGCACGCGCACTTCGTCGTTGCCGATCTTCTCCATCGCCTGAACGATGGCTTCGGCCGAACCTTGTACGTCCGCTTTCATCAGAATCGGCAGCTCGGTGACGTTTTCGTCTTCCTTGGCCTTCTGCATCAGCTGCTCAAGGGTGGTCGCGGCACCGGCGGCGGCGCGTTTGTCCTTGGCGGCTTGCTCACGATAGGCAGCAATCTCACGCGCCTGCGCTTCGGTCTCGGTCACGTTCAGAACGTCACCGGCTTCGGGCGTACCGTTGAGACCCAGAACCTCGACCGGAACCGAGGGGCCAGCTTCCTTAACGCGGTCACCCTTGTCGTTGATCAGCGCACGCACCTTACCGTATTGCTCACCCACAACGAAGATATCGCCCTGACGCAGCGTGCCGTTCTGAACAAGAACGGTGGCCACGGGGCCGCGACCCACATCCAGCTGCGCCTCGATCACAGCGCCTTGGGCGGCGCGGTCGGGGTTGGCTTTCAGTTCCAGAATTTCGGCCTGCAGCGCGATGGCTTCCAGCAGTTCGTCCAGACCCTGGCCGGTGATGGCAGAGACTTCAACGTCCTGAACATCACCCGACATTTTCTCGACGATCACTTCATGCTGCAGCAGATCGGTCCGCACCTTGTCCGGGTTTGCATCTGGCTTGTCGACCTTGTTGATCGCCACGATCATCGGCACTCCGGCCGCTTTGGCGTGGTTAATCGCCTCGATGGTCTGCGGCATCACGGCGTCGTCCGCCGCAACAACCAGAACCACGATATCCGTGACCTGAGCACCGCGCGAACGCATCGACGTAAACGCCGCGTGGCCCGGAGTATCCAGGAATGTCAGCGTGGTGCCGCCATCGGTTTTCACCTGATAGGCGCCGATGTGCTGGGTGATGCCACCGGCCTCACCGGCCACAACGCGCGCGTCGCGGATTGCATCCAGCAGCGAAGTCTTACCGTGGTCAACGTGACCCATGATGGTGATGACTGGCGGACGCGGCTGCAGATCGTCTTCGCTGTCTTCGACCTCTTTGATGACGTCTTCAACATCCGAATCGGAGACACGAGTGACCTTGTGGCCAAACTCTTCGATGATCAGTTCCGCTGTGTCAGCGTCGATGGTCTGGTTCTGAGTAACCATCATGCCCATCTGCATCAGCGACTTAACAACATCAGCGACACGTTCGGCCATACGGTTGGCGAGCTCTGAGACCATGATGGCCTCGGGCAGCTGAACGTCACGAATGACCTTTTCGCGTTCAACCGAACCGCCCATGGCTTTCTGACGCGCACGCTCTTGCTTGCGCTTCATCGCGGCCATAGAGCGTTGGCGGTTGCCTTCGCCACCGGTGGCCTGACCCAGTGTCAGTTTGCCCGAACGGCGGTTGTCGTCACGGCCTTTGCCACGACCACGCTGTTCACGTTCACGATCCTGCTTGCGCGGAGCAGCTGCTGGCGCAGGCTTGCTGGCCGGGCTACGGGCCGCTTTGGGCTCTTCCGGGGCCGGGGCGGCAGCAGCGCGTTTGGCAGCTTCCTCCGCCTCTTGGCGCTTGCGCTCTTCCTCTTCGGCCTTGGCGCGGGCTTTCTCTTCGGCCTCACGCTGTTCGCGTTCCTTGGCCTCTTGTTCCGCACGGCGACGGGCGCGTTCTTCTTCACGCGCCTTTTCAGCTGCCTCACGGGCGGCGGCCTCTTCGACCTCGCGCGCTTTGGCGGCTTGCAATGCCTTCATCCGGCGGGCCATTTCCGCGTCGGAGATCCCGGCAGGACGGCGCGACGGATCACCCGAGGGCGTTGCTCCGCCACCCGGCTTTCCGGCACCCGGCTTGGGGACCACCACGCGCTTGCGTTTGGTTTCCACCACGACATTCTTGGTGCGTCCGTGGCTGAAACTCTGTTTCACATTTCCGGGGCGTGCCCCGCCACGAAGACCCAATGTCTTTTTGCCGTCATTATCGCTCATAAAGCTTCTTACCCTTCCGCGCGGCCCCTGCCGCCGTCATCCGTTTCGCGCAAGCCACGCAGGCGCTGCGCTTCCTCTACAACACGTTTGGCGAGTCCGCCAGAGGCCAGCGCCGCATGAATCACGGTTTGGCGCCCAAATGCCGCCCCTAACTCGTCTGCCGTGAGCCATCCAATGTATTTTCCGAAGTGCGGCGTGCTGAGTTTCGACTTACCGCGCCCCGATCCATCGCTGGCCTGAATCAGTACCTGAGCCTCTTCCCGGTCCAGCCACGTCTTGACCTTTTCGTATCCGGCGACCGCATCGCCGGACTTACGCGCCAGGCTGAGAAGCTCAACCACACGACGCGCGACTTGTTTTTCGACCTCGTCGGCCAGGTCCGCTTGGGCCGAGACCTGCGACTTGAACCCGCGCGAGAACAGCTTTTTGCTGACCGCCTTGTCCAAGGCTGCGCGATCTGCCGCCACATAGACCCCGCGTCCCGGCAATTTCGCCGCGACATCGGGATAGACCTGACCATCCGGCCCCGTCACAAAGCGGATCAGCCCGTATTTGGGCTGAACCTCGCCCGTGGCGATGCACTTGCGCTCAGGTCCGTCGGACCGATCTTTATGGACGCCACCGCGACCCATCTCAGCCACCCGAGGCCCTGAGATCAGGCCTCAGCCTCCTCTTCGGCTTCAACGTCTTCTTCTGCCTGCTCAAGCTCAGCCGGATCAACCCAGCCCAACATGATACGAGCAGTCATGACCAGATCCTGCGCCTCTTCCAGCGTTACGCCGAACGGCTCAAGCACACCGTCATCCTTGATACGCTCACCATCGACCGTGGTCCAGCCACCGGCCAGTTCCCAGTCAGCACAGGTTGCGAAGTCTTCCAAAGTCTTCACATCATCCTTGGCCAGCGCTTCTACCATCTGGGGTGTCAGGCCTTCGAATTCAATAAGGCTGTCCTCGGCACCCAGAGCGCGCGCAGCATCCAGCGCGGCCTTGGCCTGCGCCTCAAGGAAATCGCGGGCACGGGCCTGCAGTTCCTGCGCGGTGCCTTCGTCGACGCCGTCGATGACCAGCAGTTCGTCCAGCTCAACATAGGCAACCTCTTCGAGGTTGGTGAAGCCTTCGGAAACCAGCAGCTGGGCAAAGAACTCGTCCAGATCCAGGCTGTCCATGAACAGCTGGGTGCGGGCTTCGAATTCTTTCTGACGACGCGCCGATTCCTCGGCTTCGGTCATGATGTCGATGTCCAGGTTGGTCAGCTGGCTGGCCAGACGCACGTTCTGACCACGGCGACCGATGGCGAGGGACAGCTGTTCTTCAGGAACCACAACTTCGATCTTACCGGCTTCTTCATCAAGAACCACCTTGGAAACCTCGGCAGGCTGCAGAGCGTTCACCAGGAAGGTCGGCTGATCTTCGTTCCACGGGATGATGTCGATCTTTTCGCCCTGCAGCTCGTTCACAACGGCCTGCACGCGGCTGCCGCGCATACCAACGCAGGCACCGACGGGGTCGATCGAACCGTCATACGAAATCACAGCGATCTTGGCGCGCGAGCCGGGGTCACGGGCCACGGCCTTGACCTCAATGATGCCGTCATAGATTTCCGGCACTTCCATTTTGAACAGCTCGGCCATGAATTCCGGCGCGGTGCGCGACAGGAAAATCTGGTGGCCACGAACCTCGCGGCGAACTTCTTTGATGTAAGCACGCACACGGTCATTCGGGCGATAGCTTTCGCGGCCAATCTTGTCATTGCGGCGCAGAACAGCCTCGGCACCGCCCAGATCGACGATGACGTTGCCAAATTCTTCACGCTTGACCGCGCCGTTGATGATGGTGCCTGCGCGATCCTTGAATTCTTCGTACTGACGGTCACGCTCAGCTTCGCGGACCTTCTGCAGGATCACCTGCTTGGCGGATTGCGCCGCGATACGGCCCATTTCAACCGGCGGGACCTCTTCAACGAAGACGTCGCCAACCTCGGGCGATTCCATGTACTGACGCGCCTGCTCGACAGTCATCTCGGCCTGGTAGTTTTCCAGTTCCTCTTCCTCGACCACGGTGCGGACGCGGGTGAAAGTCGCCTTTCCGGTCTTGCGGTCGATGGAAACACGAATGTCCATTTCCGCGCCGTAACGGCTCTTGGCGGCACGGGCGAGCGATTCCTCCATCGCTTCGACAACCAGACCCGGGTCGATCATCTTTTCGCGGGCCACGGCCTCGGCGGTCTGCAGCAGCTCCAGCTGGTTGGCTGAGGTGATTGCCATCAGTTCGTCTCCTCTTCGGACCCTTCGGTCTCAATCTCGTCGAAAGCGTTTTCGTTCAGGGCGCCGGCGTCTTTGCGCTGGCGCAGCATTTCCTTGATCAGGTCATCGGTCAGGACCAGCTTGGCGTCGCTCAGCCAGTCGAATTGCAGACCGATGGTGATCGTCTCATCCCCCTCGGGGATATTGATCAGAACCTCATCCCCTTCGATCCCGGCCAATTCACCCTTGAAGCGGCGGCGACCGTCGATCAGCTCGGCAGTTTCGATCTTGGCCTCATACCCTTCGAAATTCTCAAAGTCCTTGAGACGGGTCAGAGGGCGATCAATACCGGGGCTCGAGACCTCAAGCGTATAGGCGTCAAGGATCGGGTCCTCGACATCCAGCGTGGCGCTGACGGCGTTTGAAATCTCAGCGCAGTCATCCACTTCGATACCGCCATCGGGCTTGTCAGCCATGATCTGCAGCGTGGTCTGCTTGCCGCTCATCAAACGGACGCGGACGAGTTCATACCCCAGATCCTCAATCACGGGGGTGATGATCTCGGCCAGTCGCCGGTCTATGGCCGCTTTGGCTATCAGGTCGTTTGTCATCAGGTTCTCTACCCTATCGATCGGGCACAAAAAAACGGGCGCGCGGCCCGTCGAATTTTCCGGTGGAGCCTTGAACCAGAAGTCCAACGCGCCGCTGTTGCAACTGCATATACGCAGGAGTTCCCGAGTCTGCAACCCCCGGCGCGATTCGTGATCAGATTTACGCCAACCACCACCGTTCGGCGATGCGACCGTCGTCCAGCGTGGCTTTGCCGATCTGCCTTGGCATCCCAACCTGAGCTGCCACGGCCAGCGCCATGTCCGATTCGCTCGGGTAATAGCGCAGCCCCCGCTGGGATTTCAGTTCGCCTCTTTCGGGCAGGGCTGCAATGTCCACATATCCGTCACGCAAGGCTTCGGCGCGGACGCGCGCATCAGGGATCACGATGATTTCCACTGTATCGGCCCAACCGGCCTGACCGTCCTTGTAGTGACCCGCGACTTTGCGACCCAGGAAATGACGCCCATCCTCGGCCCGCTCGACCCGGTAGCAACCGGTCCCGTTGGCCGCGTGCAGAGGCGTAACCGCCTGCCCATCGCGCGTTACGACAAAACGGCTATCAGCCAGCAGGAAAGGAAGACCGGGATTGGCTTCGGCCAGCTCCAGCCCCACGTGATCGGCAGCCAGGGCCTCGGCCTGACCGAGTTCGGCCAGCATGGCCACAACATCATCGGCGTGCAGCGCCGTTCCATCGTGGAACGGGACGTCTTGGCGCAGATTAAACCGCCAGATGCGCGCGTTGTCTTCCGTCTGCCATCCTGTCGCCAACTCCCCACGCAATGTGCCATCCGGTGCGATCTCGGTCAGGGTATCGAACACGGCCCCACGGGCCAGCTGCTCCAAACTGTCATCGCGCGGAACTGCCAGCCGCAGCGCGCCACCTTTCTTCGGAGTATCGGCCAAAGACGCCCCTGTTGCCGCCAGCAGCGCAGCGGCGGCACCCGAGGCAAACAGGGCACGGCGGTCCATCCGGGTCATGCGACCCCCTCGGCCACGCGGTCCATTATTCGGACCAGCTCGGCACTTATTCCGGGTTCCGACAGGGCGTGGCCTGCATGGCGAACCATCTTCAGTTCGACATTGGGCCAGCGCTCGGCCAAAGACCACGCCGCCTGAGGCGGGCAGATCATGTCATAGCGCCCCTGCACGATATGTCCGGGGATATGCGCGATGCGATCCATCTGATCCAGAATCTGCCCATCCTTCTGCAGGAAGGCATTATTGGTGAAATAGTGATTCTCGAGCCGCGCGAAGGCCCGCGCGTATTCACCGGGGCTTTCGCCGGTCGATCCATTCGAATGGATCGACGCTAGGGCGTTCTCCCACGCTGACCAAGCGCGCCCATAAAGGACCTCGGTTGCCCGGTCGCCCGAGAATAGACGTTTGTTGTAGGCCGCAATCGTATCCGACAGCTCTTCCTCGGACAGCAGGGCTGTGAATTTTGTCCACTGCTCGGGCCAGAACTTGCCCGCGCCGCCGCCGTAGAACCAATCCAGCTCGGCCTGCGTCGCAAGAAAAACCCCGCGCAGGACTAGACGGCTGACGCGATCCGGGTGCGCCTGCGCATAGATCAACGCCAGAGTCGCGCCCCAGCTACCGCCAAACACGGTCCATTCGTCAATATCCAACAGCGACCGCAGTCGCTCGATGTCCTCAACCAGATGCCACGTCGTGTTGTCTTCGACTGAAGCATGAGGCCGCGATTTCCCGCATCCGCGCTGATCAAACAGAATCACCCGGAAGACACTTGGATCAAAGTACCGCCGCATCGCAGGGCTGCAGCCACCGCCCGGCCCCCCATGCAGCACAACCACCGGCACCCCGTCGGGATTGCCACTTTGCTCCATATAAATCTGGTGCCCATCGCCCACACTGACCAACCGCTGATCAAAAGGATCGATCGGCGGGTAGAGATATTGCACTGCGCGCTTTTGGTCCGGGTACTTGTCCATTATGGCCCTATATAGTCCTTAAGACTTAAAAGAGCATACGGAGACAGGAATGCAAGCGCATCCGAACACGGTCGACCCATCCGAGATCGCTAAATTCGAGGCGATGGCAGCGGAATGGTGGGACCCGCATGGGAAATTCAAACCTCTGCACATGCTGAATCCGTGTCGTCTGGACTATATCACACAGCAAATCGCGGGTGAGTTTGACCGCGACCTGACCGCGCCTGTGCCGTTTGAGGGTCTGCGCCTTCTGGATATCGGCTGCGGTGGCGGGCTGCTGAGCGAACCCATGGCCCGCCTTGGGGCCGAGGTGGTGGGGGCCGACGCCGCCGAGGGCAACCTGCCCGTCGCGCGCATCCATGCCGAGCAATCGGGCCTTGAGATAGACTATCGCCACACCACCGCCGAGGACATGGCCGCTGCAGGCGAGCAGTTCGACGTTGTGCTGAACATGGAAGTGGTCGAACATGTTGCCGACCCGCTAAGCTACCTGACCGCCACGCAACAATTGCTGAAACCCGGCGGGCTCGAGATTTGCTCGACCATCAACCGCAACCCGAAATCCTATGCCATGGCCATCTTCGGGGCCGAGATTGTCATGCGCTGGCTGCCACGCGGCACACATGAGTGGAACAAGTTCATCACCCCCGATGAGCTGTTCGAACTACTACGCCAAGCAGGGCTGGAGCCGGTGGACCGCAAGGGATTCGTCTTCAACCCGATCCTCTGGAGCTGGTCGATCTCAGACAGGGATTTGAGCGTGAACTATGTGACGGCGAGTTTGAAGCCGGGGTAGTCTCAGCACAAATATGCGACCGATCAGCAACTGGACAATTGGGTGGTTCCTTCCGCTCTATGATCGAAATCCGCTTGTCGGAAGCGTGTCGGGCTTAGCGTGCATATTGTTTGCGCTCATTGCGATTGGTGTGTTCATGCTTGCGATCAAAGAGAACGCCGGAACTCCAATTCCGACAACCGGGCTGGTATAGGCGCCTATTGTCATCATGCCGTTGAAACCATTGTCGATGGTTATATGCCTAGCGTGCGAATTCCTATGACGGAATTTTGGCGTATATTCTCTTCTGAGAGTTAAAGGTTGCCCCATTCGCGGAAGATATGAACCTGCAGACTTGAGCAAGGTCCTCTAGCGCCCTTTAGAATCCATCACTGGTGCAGAGTAGCATTTCTCACCGCTACTCCCCCTCCAACTGCAACCGCAAATCCCTCAATACGGGCAGCGTGCTGCGGACGCGCTCCAACCCCAGCTCTCCAACCACGCGGTTGATCAGCGGAGCAATCGAGGAAATCGCCTGATCGCGCGCGCGGCGGCCAGCGGGGCTGATCGCGACCATCTTGCGGCGGGCGTCGTCCCAGTCGGGGCGGATATGGATGTAACCGGCCCATTCGAGCTTGGCCAACGTGTTGGTCATTGCACCTCGGGTCACGTGGAAGGTGCTGGCGAGTTGCGCGGGCGTCCGTTCCCCTCCGGCATAGGCCAGATGGTTCAGCACCGAGAAGTGTGAGATTTCCATGCCCTTGGGCAGCACCCGGCTCAGCCGGTTGCGCAATAGCTGGTCGGCGGTCAGGATCTCGCTGAATAGCGTGACCGCAAGGGCATTGGTGTCGTCTGTCATGGTCCGGTTCTGGTTCAGGGGCCGTCGAAAGCCCTCACATGGGTCAATGAGGGCACGCGGCGGCGCGCCTCGGACACAGAACTATCATTCAATTCGAAAAAGTGAATGCCCGGATCGGTCCCTGCGTCGATCAGAACCTCTCCCCAAGGGGCTACGACCATGCTGTGACCATGTGTGTGGCGGGTTTTACCCCGCGTTTTGGGATGCGTGCCGGTTTGCGCAGGGGCCAAAACCCAGCAGCCGGTCTCAATCGCGCGGGCGCGCAGCAGCGATTCCCAATGCGCGGCCCCTGTGACGGGCGAAAACGCCGCCGGAACCGTCAAAATCCTCGCCCCGGCCTGCGCCAGCGCGGCATGCAAGTACGGAAAGCGGATGTCATAGCAAATCGTCAGGCCGACCTTGCCGAAATCCGTCTCAGCGATCACGGCCTTGTCGCCGGGGCGGTAATTGGCCGATTCGCGGAAGGTTTCGGTCTCGGTCACCTGCACATCGAACATGTGGATTTTGTCATAGCGCGCTACGATCTGCCCTTTGGGGTCGATCATGAAGCACCGATTGGCGAAGCGGCCATCCGCATCATGGGTCTTGATCCCCAATGATCCGATCAGCAGCCACACACCCAACTCGGCGGCCTGCGCCCGCAGACCGGCCAGAGTGATGTCGTCTTCCTCATGCTGCAACACCTCGCGCTGCCGCGTGGTGCTGTTGGACACGCAATTCGTGACCTCGGGGGTCAGGATGAACTGCGTGCCCTGCTCGGCGGCCTCGGCCATCATGGCGCACACCATTTGCAGATTCGCAGCCGGATCGTCCGACGAGGTGATTTGCAGCAGAGCGGTCTTCATCACGCCGCCAGAAGACGGTCCAGCTTGCCCTGACGGTCGAGCTCATAGAGATCATCACAGCCGCCCACGTGATCGGGGCCGATGAAGATCTGCGGCACGGTGCGTTTGCCGCCGGCACGTTTGATCATCTCGGGCTTGCGCTTGGGATGCATCAGCACGTCGATTTCCTTGAACTCGACCCCTTTTTGCTTCAGCAGGCGTTTGGCCGCGTGGCAGAAGCCGCACAGAGGCGATGTGTAGATTTCAACTGGTTTCATAAATCCGTCCCTTCGGGTTTCACACGATCTTGTGCGAATTAGGCATCCTTGGCAACGCGCGCCAGCACCAACACGAAAATATGATTTGCACCCGCGGCAAGGCATGCCCGCGTACAGGCTGCCAGCGTGGCACCCGAAGTCATCACGTCATCCACCAACAGGATATCGCGCCCTTTGATGCGCTGATGCCGTTTGGGATGAGGCGCAATGACCCCATCCAGTGCCTCGGTACGTTGGGCAGCTGTTTTGCCGTCCAGAACCGGCGTGCGCGCCGTTCGCACCAAAAGGTCGGGGCAGACCTCTAACCCTGTCTCGCGCCCCAGATGCTGTGCCAGAAGCGCCGATTGGTTGTATTGCCGTTTCACCAGACGGGACCAGTGCAGCGGAACCGGAGCGATCAGCATGTCGGGCTTCAGAACCTCTCGGCCCGCTTGCGCCATCCAGCGCGCGGCGGGTTTGGCCAGTTCGGGCCGGTCACCATGTTTCAACGCCAGGATCAGGGATTTCGCCCGCCCTTTATACAGCAACGCCGCGCGCCCGTCCTGCCACGGACGCGGCGTTCTTCGGCAATCGTCACAGTCGATCCGAAAACCGTCCCTTTCGCCGGGGACGGGCATGCCGCAACTGTCGCAGACCGTCCCTCCGATGAACGGCGTGTCCCGCCAACATGTGGCACACAGGCCAAAGTCGGATTCGGTCAGCTCTCCGCAACTCATGCAACGCGGGGGATAGATCAGGTGCAACGCTGTTTGAACTCGGGGCCAAATGCGATACCTGCGGGGTATGAAAATGCCTGCGTCCAATGCACCCTCTCTGTTCGACCGAGCCACCCTGCGCCACCGCCGCGCGCGGGTTAAGGATGAGGCCCTGTTCCTGCACCGCGCCGCTGTGGACGAGGTGCAGGATCGGCTGAGCATGGTTAAAAGAGTCTTTACGGCGCCCGCGATTGTGACCCCGTTTGCGCATATCTGGCGGGATGCCCTGCACGGCGCAACACGCGTGGCGGATGAGGAAACGCTGGAGCTTACGCCCGGCGCGCATGATCTGGTGGTTCACGCGATGGCCCTGCATTGGGCCAATGACCCGGTCGGCCAGTTGATCCAATGTCACCGCGCCTTACGCCCAGACGGGTTGCTTCTGACCGTCTGTCTGGGCGGAGAAACCCTGCATCAGCTGCGCGCCGCCTTGGGGCAGGCCGAAATCGAGGTGACCGGTGGCCTCAGCCCCCGAATCGCTCCGATGGGAGAGCTGCGGGATTTAGGCGCTCTGCTGCAACGCGCGGGGTTGGCGCTGCCAGTGGCGGATGCAGTGCCTGTGACGGCAGAATATCGCGACCTGACCCATCTTATGCAGGACCTGCGCGCGATGGCCGAGACCAACGTGCTGACCAATCGATTGAAAGCCCCGACCCGCCGCAAGGTGTTCGAACGCGCGCAGAGTATCTACGCGGAACACTTCGCGACGCCTCAAGGCCGCCTGCCCGCCACGTTCGAGCTGATCTGCCTAACCGGCTGGTCGCCCGACGACAGCCAACCCAAACCGCTGCGCCCCGGATCCGCCCGGATGCGCCTTGCCGAAGCCCTTGGTACCGATGAAGGCAAACTGTCCGATTGACGACCGGATATTTCCCCTTATCTCAGGCCAGACCTAGAAAATGCAGGAAGACCCAAATGTTTGACGCCACACGCCCCGTGCATGCACCAGCCGACCACCCCAAGGTTAAAATGGGGCGCGTGGGCATCCTGCTGGCCAACCTAGGCACGCCCGATCACTACAGCTATTGGCCAATGCGCCGCTATTTGAACGAGTTCCTCTCGGACCGCCGAGTGATCGACTATCCGGCTTGGAAATGGCAGCCGATTCTGCAGGCGATCATCCTGACAAAACGCCCCTTCAGCTCGGGTGAGGCTTACAAGTCGATCTGGAATCACGACAAGGGTGAAAGCCCGCTGATGACGATCACCAAGGACCAGACCGCCAAGCTGCGCGATGCGATGCAGGCCCGCTATGGCGATCAGGTCATGGTCGATTTCTGCATGCGCTACGGCAATCCGTCTACCAAATCCAAGGTCCGGAATATGGTGGCGGAAGGCTGCGACCGTATCCTATTCTTCCCGCTCTACCCACACTATGCCGGTGCCACGACGGCAACCGCCAATGACCAGTTCTTCCGTTGCCTGATGGAGGAACCATGGCAACCTGCCAGCCGCACGGTGCCCGCCTATTACGACGAACCCACCTATATCGAGGCATTGGCCCAATCTGTCGAACGCGCCTATGCCAAGACGGAGACCAAGCCGGATGTGCTGGTCTGTTCCTACCACGGGATGCCTGAACGCTATCTGCAACAGGGCGATCCCTATCACTGCCAATGCGTCAAGACCTCACGATTGCTGAAAGAGCAGCTCGGCTGGTCGGACGATCAGCTGGTCTCAACCTTCCAGTCGCGCTTTGGCCCCGAGGAGTGGTTGAAGCCCTATACGGTCGACCACGTGGCCGATCTGGCGAAACAGGGTAAAAAGAACATCGCGGTTATTGCACCGGCGTTCTCGGCCGATTGCATCGAGACGCTGGAAGAGATCAATGAAGAGATCAAGGAAAGCTTTGAAGAGGCCGGCGGTGAACACTTCACCTATATTCCCTGCCTCAATGACGATGATTCGCATATCGCCGCTTTGGGCAAGATCATCGAAGACAATCTGAACGGCTGGCTGGACTAACCAGCCCCGACAACTGGACATGAAAAAAGGCGGTGGAAAGCTCCACCGCCTTTTCTCTGGATATTGCTCGTCGAATTAGCTTGCTGCAACAGCTGCGGCAACTACAACCAGCAGGATCAGCGGCAGGATGATGCCCTGCGATGTGCCCTGGGTTTCTTCAACAACAACAGGTGCCTCAACAACCGGCTCTTCCAGGTTACCGGCATAAGCGGTCGAAGCAGCAGCGGTCAGTGCAGCGGCGAGAACGAGTTTTTTCATATTAACCTCCAGAATCTGCACGGCTCCAGTCCGCGGAACCGCACATCTAAGACTTACCTCGTGATATTTTTCTAATCAGCAAAGCGGTTGGAATGCAATTGCAACTTGCCGATTAATCGAGTCGGTGAGCGAAAATGTCGTCAAATTAGCAACACTTGCGTGCCGACCTTCGCCATTGAGAACAGCTCGGCGATGTCTTTGTTGAACAGGCCGATGCAGCCATTCGAGGATTTCCGCCCGATCTTGCGCGTGTCATGGGTGCCGTGGATGCGGTAATACTTCCACCCCAGATACAAAGCATGCGTTCCCAATGGGTTATCGGGACCAGGCGGGATGTAATCGGGCCATTCGGGGTTTCGCCTCTTCATCGACGGCGTCGGAGACCAGCTTGGCCCCTCAACCTTGCGAATGACGCTTGTGCGCCCGCGACGGGTCATCTCCTCGGTCAACGGAACCGAAGAGGGATAAAGTTTGTATACAGATTGATCATTTGACCAATAATGCAGCGCTCGCGACGTGGTATCGACAAGAATGGCCCCGTTTCTGGTGTTCGAGAAATAAGGCCGCCAGTCCTGAGCGCGGAATCCTGAGACATTACGCCGGACCGGCGCTTCGGGTTCAGGTGCAGGTCGCAGCGGGTCGCCCGGGATGTACTGCGCGATCGCAGGCGCGGCCAGCAGAGACGAGGCTCCGGCCAGAAACCCCCGGCGGGTCGAAAGAGGAATGTGCTTTTTGACCATGACAAAAGGTCCTTCGTTATGGCGAAATGGAAAATCTGACCCATTTTATTGCCAGAATGCTTCAGTCGCAAACCAAACCGGCAGAATCATGCAGGGTATGGTCATTGTGCGTTTGCTCAAGACAGCCTAGCGCGTTATGCCCGTTAGCGACACAATAATCAGGTCGATCATGACGCGTATCTTTTCTTTTCTGTTGATTTGCCTTGTCGCCTTGGCGGCATGTACCGACACGAGCACCACGGCGCTGGGTGCCGATGGGCGCCCCTTGCCTTCAGTCTACAAAATCCGTGGCAACCCCGAGAAGCTGCAATTCCGCATGCTCGATTCGGTGAATGCGCTGCGGCAGGCACAGGGCTTGCAGTCCGTGCAACTGAACTCTCAGTTGAACGCGGCGGCGGCGACGCATTCCAAGGATATGGCCCGGCAGAATCGTCCCTGGCATTTCGGATCGGATGGTTCTTCCCCGATCGACCGTGCGGCACGCGTGGGCTATTTCGGGACATTCTTGGGTGAGGCGATCTCGGAAACCTACGAGACGGAAACCGAGACACTGGCCGCCTGGATGCAGGAACCCGGCCCTCGTTCTGTAATCCTGGACCCCCAGGCCACCCAGATGGGTTTTGCGTGGCATCAGGAAAACGGTGGCAAGATCTGGTGGACGCTGGAAATGGGAACCGGCGGCTAACAACCCGCCCCTTCCAAAAACAAAAAAGCCTGCGGTTTTCGTGGGCTTTTTTGTAATTTCACAAAGATTTAAGCGGCTTGCATGGACTGCGCTTCGGTCAGGATCGCGTATAGCTTGACCGGATCAGGGTTCGCCCTGAGCTTGGCGCAAACAGCGCTGTCACGCAGGGTGCGCGATACCAGTGCCAAAGCCTTGAGGTGATCCACACCCGCCTCTGCGGGCGCAAACAGCGCAAAGGCGATATCCACCGGCTGGCGGTCAACTGCGCTAAAGTCGATCGGCTTTTCAAGCATTACAAAAACGCCCGAGACCGACTCGATCCCGCCCAGCCGCGCATGTGGCAATGCCACGCCATGACCCACACCCGTGGGGCCGAGGCTTTCGCGCTCCAGCAGGCAATCCACGACGACCTGGGTATCCAGGTCCAAAGCACCGGCAGCGACGTCGCCGATTTCCTGAAACAGCCGCTTCTTGCTAGACGCGGCAGATAACACACGTACTGCTTCGGGCTTGAGAATGCTCGAAAGCTCCATGATCATGCTCCATAGCGGCCTTTGCGTGCTGAGGCCGATCTCTCTCAACTTGCCTGTTTAAGGATCGATCCAGCCGATATTGCCGTCATCGCGGCGATACACGACATTCAACCCATCCTTGTTCTCATTCCGGAACACTAACACCGGCGCTCCGGCAAGTTCCATTTGCATTACGGCCTCACCAACGCTGAGCGATGGGATCTTTGTTTCCATCTCAGCCACAATCATGGGCTGTAGCGATTCGGGTTCATCTGCCGTGTTCGATTCGTCAGAGGCGAGGATATAAGAGGACGCCCCAAAGAGTTCAACAGGCTCAGAACGATCCTTGTGATGGTCCTTCAGGCGGCGCTTGTAGCGGCGCAATTGTGTTTCCATCTTGTCGCAGCATGCCTCGAACGCTGCATAGATCTCGGTTGCGTGGGCCTTGGCCTGAGCGGTCAGGCCGGTAGATAAATGTACTGTAGTTTCGCATACATATTCATGCGCCGAACGGGAAAAGACGACATTGGCGTCGGTCGGGCGCTGGGCATATTTGCCAACAACTTCGCCCAGTTCGGTCTGCACATGGGTCTGCAGGGCCGCACCGATGTCGATCTGTTTTCCGCTGATTTGGTAACGCATGTGATCTCCTTCACAATTCACACCCATTCTGACGTTGCGTCACGCAACATGCTTGTTTTTATCGGGTGGGGGATATCGACATTTTGATCGGTTGCTGCCGTCCCAGCCCTTCAGTGAAGGGGTATCGAGATCCAGACTGGAACCGAATAAATGCCATACCCCAATTGAGACAAGAGGCGGCGGAAGAGTCAATCAAAACAGAGGTGTATATACGCGATTTCCGCAAAGCGTCCGGCAGAAAATCGCCCAACCCTATGAAATACGGAAGTTTTCGCCCAGATAAACCCGGCGCACGTTTTCGTTCTCGACCACTTCGTCAGGTGTACCTGACATCAGAACCTGCCCGTCATGCAGGATATAGGCGCGATCCACGATCTCGAGCGTTTCACGCACGTTGTGGTCGGTGATCAACACGCCGATCCCGCGTTTCTTCAGATCAGCCACCAAATGCCGGATGTCGCCCACGCTGATCGGGTCAACACCCGCAAAGGGTTCATCGAGCAGCAGGTATTTCGGATCGGCGGCCAGACAGCGCGCGATTTCTACCCGGCGCCGTTCACCGCCCGACAGGGCAAGCGCAGGCGCGCGGCGTAGGTGTTCGATCGAGAAGTCCGACAGCAGCTCCTCCAACCGCTCTTTCCTGCGATGGGCGTGCTTGACGGTGATATCGAGAACCGAGGCGATATTGTCCTCGACGCTCATGCCGCGGAAAATCGACATCTCCTGCGGCAGATAGCCGATCCCAAGACGCGCGCGCCGATACATCGGCAGCGTTGTGACGTTCTGTCCGTCTATCGTGACTTTTCCTGCTTCGGGAAAGACCAGCCCGGCGACCGAGTAAAAAGTCGTCGTCTTGCCCGACCCGTTCGGACCCAGCAGTGCAACAACCTCGGACCGGTCGAGCGTCATGGACACATCCCGGATCACGGTCTTTTTCCGATAGGATTTGCGCAGTTTCTCGATGCGCAGGCCAGCGCTACCTTCCGCGACAGACAAGGTTGGGGCAGCCATCAGTTTCCGCCACCCTGTTGCAGGATGGTTTTGACGCGCCCTGTCATCGTTGCAGTGCCCGAGGTTAGGTTCGCAACCATCTGGTCGCCGCTGATCGTGCTGGGACCTTGCGTCAGCAGCACGTTGCCTTTCATCACGATCACACCGGTGTCGATGGTGTATTCCGCCTGATCCCCTTCGGCGGCATCCGGAGGGCTGACCAGAACGACATTCTCGGTCGCTTCCATCCGTTCGATGGAGGAGCGATCCTGACTGTAGATCACCAGAACCCGCTCAGCCGACAGGCGCATTTCCCCCTGAATCACGATCACATTGCCGAGAAACTCGGCCGATCCATCCTCCTGATTGACGTTCAGTGAGTCCGAGGTCACCTCGACCGGCAGGCTGGGGTCGGCCTTGACCGAACCGAATGCAACCTGCGCTTCCTGTGCGATGGCAGAAACCGGGCCCATCAACAGAGCCATGCAAACAAAGAGAAATCGAAAATAGATCACAGGTTATCTTTCTGCTTTTGTTGGCTCATATACCAACTTCACGCCGTCTGTAAAAAGAATATGGACCGGACCGTCCTTTTTTTCAGTGCCAAATTGCATACGACCGGCAGAGAATGTGCCGATGACGCCGGTGCCATCGACCTGACCGGGGGTGTCGCCACGTATTTCTTCCAGCGATGTATTCAGCAGGTCGGTCGTGACCTGAATGCCGTCCGAGGTGGTAATCACCACATCGCCGACAAAGGTCGCCGTCCCCTTGTCGGGCCGGATCAGGCCAGAGTTGGAATCCAGTTTGATCTCACCGCCGTTCAGCATCCCGAACCGCCCGCGAAACTGCGATGCCGTCGGCTCTTCGCCCTCGGACCCTTGGGTCACCCTGGTCGACTCAATCTGGACCTCTTCGCCCTTTTTGGTGGTGCCGCGGTAGTTGGGTTGCGTAATGACCTGCCCGGCCAGGCGATCTTCGATATCCTCCTGCGAGAAGGGCACCGAGACATCAGTCTCGATGCTGCGCGACAGAAGGAAAACGGTGGACAGCAAGACAATCGCCGTCAGAGGCAACAGCACCTTGAGGAACTGAACCATGCGGGAATAGCGATCCACCGTATCACTCCCTAACCCAGACCGACGCGCAGGCAGTCGTGGATATGCAACAGACCCTGAGCCTGCCCATCCGCGTCGGGATCAACTACGAAAAGCGATGTGATCTTGCGGTCGTTCATGATGCCCACGGCCTCTTCCGCCATGGCGTTGGGCGCGATGGTCAGAGGATCGCGAGTCATGACCTCATCCGTGGTCTTGTTCAAAAGCCCGTCCATGTTGCGGCGCAAGTCGCCATCTGTGACGATGCCCAAAAGGCGATCCGCATCATCTGTCACACCCACCACGCCAAAGCTCTTCTGGCTCATCACCAGCAGCGCCTCGCTCATGGAGGTGCCGGACCGTACCACGGGCAGATCGGCATGCATGAGGTCGCGGACGGTGGACAGCTGCGCGCCCAGTTTGCCGCCAGGGTGAAACGCGCGGAAGTCCTCGGGCTTGAAATCGCGGTGTTTCATCAGCGCGATCGCCAGCGCATCGCCCATGGCCAGCGTCAGCGTGGTCGAGATCGAGGGCACCATGCCGAACCCACAGGCCTCACCCATAGACGGGATCAGCAGATGCACGTCAGCTTGCTTCATCAACGTGCTTTCCGGCTTGCTGGACAGGCCGATCAGCGGAATGCCGAATCGGCGCGTAAAGGCCAGAAGGTTGACCAGCTCCGGCGCCTCGCCGGAGTTCGAGATCGCCAGAACCACATCATCCTTGGACACCATGCCCAGATCACCGTGGCTCGCCTCGGCGGGGTGGACGAAATACGCGGGCGTGCCGGTCGAGGCCAATGTGGCCGCAATCTTGTGGCCGATATGGCCAGACTTGCCGATACCGCTGATGATGATGCGACCGTTGGCTTGCAGGATCAGCTGCACCGCTTCGGCAAAATCCTCGTTCAGGCCTTCGGCCAGCGCGTCCAGCGCACGGGCCTCATCGGTGACAACCTGACGGGCGGTTTTCAGGAATGCTTCGGTATCGGTCATGAGTGCGCAAAAATATCAGTTTCCGGCCAGCCTGCGAGGTCGAGTTTCGCACGCATCGGCAGGAAGTCAAAACAGGCCTGCGCCATCTCGGTCCGGCCTTCGCGGGCCAGCCGTTTGTTCAGCTCATCCCGCAGGCGGTGCAGGTGCAACACGTCCGAAGCCGCGTATTCCAGTTGGGCCTCAGACAGGGTCTCGGCGCCCCAATCGCTCATCTGCTGTTGCTTCGAGATATCGACGCCGATCAACTCCTGACACAGGTTTTTCAGCCCGTGGCGGTCGGTATAAGTGCGCACAAGGCGGCTGGCGATCTTGGTGCAATAGACCGGTGCGGCCAATGCCCCAAAGGCGTGGTACATCGCGGCGATATCGAAACGCCCGAAATGGAACAGTTTCAGCACGTCGGGGTCTTCCAGCATGGCGCAGAGGTTCGGAGCCTCGGTCTGCCCTTTTTCAACCTGAACGATATGGCTGTTTCCGTCGCCGCCAGACATCTGGATCACGCACAAGCGATCCCGATGCGGATTCAGCCCCATGGTTTCACAGTCAATGGCCACGATCGGCCCTAGGTCCAGCCCGTCAGGCAGGTCGTTTTTATACAGGTGGTTTGCCACAGAGGTTTCCTTTGCGCGGTCTCGACCCCGAGATATGCGGTTTATCCGGCAAACTCAACGCTGACCCTGTAGCCGGGCATTCTGTCGCTGGGCAGGCTTGATATTATCCCCATGGGGGGGATATGGATGTATCATGACCAATCACACGCATGAATCACACCCGCAAATCACCGCCCGCCTTAAGAGGGCGCATGGGCATCTGGCGAAAGTCATTGCCATGCTCGAAGATCACGCGCCTTGCTCCGACGTTGCCCAGCAACTGGCCGCCGTCGAAAAAGCAATCACCAATGCCAAACGGGTTCTGATCCACGATCATATCGACCATTGCCTGACATCCGAGGACGGATCGGCCATCGAAGATTTCAAAACCATTACAAAGTACCTCTGACCAATGCTCAGTGTCCTGCAAAATCGTACCTATCGCCACCTTCTGGCTGCTCAGGTCGTTGCGTTAACGGGGACCGGGTTGGCGACGATCGCTTTGGGCCTTTTGGCCTATGATCTGGCGGGCGAGGCTGCAGGGATGGTGTTGGGCACGGCTCTGACCATCAAGATGGTCGCCTATGTGGGGATCGCCCCTCTGGCGGCGGCGTTTGCAGAACAGCTCGACCGGCGCAGGATGCTGGTGGTACTGGATCTGATCCGGGCCGCGGTCGCCCTGTGCCTGCCCTTCGTGTCAGAGGTCTGGCAGGTCTATGTACTGATTTTCGTCCTACAATCGGCCTCGGCCGGGTTCACCCCCGCGTTTCAGGCTACGATTCCCGACGTCCTGACGGATGAGCAGGACTACACGCGCGCGCTGTCCTTGTCGCGCCTTGCCTACGATCTGGAAAGCCTGCTCAGCCCGATGCTGGCGGCTGCGTTGTTGGTCTTTGTCAGTTTTGACACGCTGTTTTGGGGGACCGGAGCTGGGTTTATTGCCTCGGCGCTGCTGGTGGTGTCCGTTGTTCTGCCCTCGCCCAAACCCGCAGAGCGACGAGGAATATACGACCGGACAACACGCGGCATCCGCATCTATCTATCGACAACACGTTTGCGCGGCCTTCTGGCACTCAGTTGGTCTGCAGCCGCGTTAAGCTCTATGGTGATCGTCAATACTGTGGTCCTAGTGCGTGCGGATCTGGGCCTGTCCGAAAGCGCCGTGGCCATTGCTCTGGCCGGGTTCGGCGGCGGCTCGATGATCGCGGCCTTCGTACTTCCCTCTCTGCTGGATCGGTTCAAGGACCGCCGGGTCATGCTGACCGGGGCGACACTTGGCGTGCTGGCAATGGCCGGAGCAGCCATGACATCCGGAGCACTCTCCCTACCGCTGCTCACGGCCTTCTGGGCCTGCGTGGGCTTTGGATATTCAATGACCCTGACACCCTCGGGGCGTCTTTTGACCCGCTCGGCCCGGTCCGAGGACCGACCTGCCGTATTTGCCGCCCAATTCACCCTATCCCATGCCTGTTGGCTGGTCCTCTATCCACTATCGGGGTGGCTGATGACCCGTTTCGGCGCGACCGTGGCCATGACCACGATAACCTGCGCTTCCGCATTGGGGATCGCTGCTGCACTGATCATCTGGCCGCGATCCGACAAAGCCCCCTCGGCGCAGAAGCCTTGAGCCTCCGGGCGCTTCTACCGTAAACCAAAGCGACCCTGCCGGAGGCCCCATGGATCAGCTCGACCGCCGCATCATCACCGCGCTGCAGCACAATGCCCGTGAATCGACCACGAATATAGCGGCCAAGTTGGGCGTGGCCCGCACCACCGTGCATGAGCGGATCAAGCGCATGGAAGAGCGTGGCGTGATTGCGGGCTATTCCGTTCAATTGCACGCCACTGACGATACCCCGCGCGTGCAGGTGATCGTGATGCTTGAGGTCCAGCAAAAGGAAACCACCCGCATCATCAAACGGCTTGAGGCCTACCCCGAGGTCAAGCGCTGCCTTTCGATCAATGGCGAGTTTGACCTGCTGCTGTCCGCCGAGGCCCCCCGGATCGAGGATCTGGATATTTTGGTCGATGAACTGGCCAAAATCCCCGGCGTTCTGCGCACCAATACCAGCGTCGTGTTCGGGCGTCGGATCGACCGAAAATGATGGAGCGATAACCCTCTGTAAACCGATCACTGGCTAGCTTGGCCCGGAATGACCCGAATCCCGGACCGGCAGAATGCCCCATCGTTTCGTCTCGATTGTCTTTGTGCTGACGCTTGCGCTGATACCGCAGGTCGGGCGTGCCATGCCGGATGCGCGAACGGGTGATATCTGCGATCAGGCCGCACGCCGCGCCGCGCTGTCCGAAGGCGTACCACTGGACGTGCTGCGCGCCATTTCACGGGTTGAGACGGGGCGCACCCATGACGGGCGGCTGCAACCCTGGCCCTGGACCATCAATGCCGAAGGGCAGGGCTATTGGTTCACTTCGGAGATTGAGGCCAAGACCTATGTTTTCCGGATTTTCAAAGCCGGCAAGCGAAGCTTTGACATCGGGTGTTTTCAGATCAACTACCGCTGGCACGGCAAGGCCTTCCGCTCGATCGACGCGATGTTCGATCCGCAGGAGAACGCCACCTACGCCGCAAGGTTTCTCAAAGACCTCTATGCCGAGCTTGGATCCTGGCCCGCCGCCGCCGGGGCCTATCATTCGCGCACGCCGTCTTTGGCCGAAGCCTATCGCGGTCGGTTCCAGACCGTTATGGCTCAGCTGGACGGGTCCGCTCCACCCCAAACTCATGTGGCATCGCGGGACCCTTTCACAGGGGCAGCCGCCCCGCTGATCCCGGTACAACCAGTTGAATCCAATGGCGGGTCTCTGGGGTCTCTGGTTCCAGCGGCAGGTGCTGCCACCGCCTTCATCGCATTCAACTAGGAGGTCAGCGTGCCCACCATAAACGCCCGGTCCCTGTTCTCGCCTACAGTCCTATTGGCACTGGCGCTGATGACAGTCATCGTGATGATGATCCTGCCAATGCCAGCCTGGGTGCTGGATGTGGGGCTGGCCGCCTCCTTTGCTCTGGCTATTTTGATTTTCACCCTGACCCTGTTCATCGAACGCCCGCTGGATTTCTCATCCTTCCCGACAATCCTGCTGGCCTCGCTGATGCTGAGGCTGTCGCTGAACGTCTCATCCACCAAACTGATCATCGGTCAGGGTCATACCGGGCCAAATGCGGCGGGCAACGTCATCGAAGGATTCGCCAATTTCGTGATGGGCGGCAGTATCTTTCTGGGCCTCGTGGTGTTCTGCGTCCTGCTGATCGTAAATTTCATGGTGATCACCAAGGGCGCCGCGCGGATGGCCGAGGTCGGCGCGCGCTTTGCTTTGGACGGGATGCCGGGCAAACAGCTGGCCATCGACAGCGACATGTCCGCCGGGGCCATCGACCACCAGCAAGCCAAAGAGCGGCGCGAACGCGAACAGCAAGAGACGACCTTCTTCGGCTCACTCGACGGTGCGTCGAAATTCGTCAAAGGCGATGCGGTTGCCGGGCTGTTGATCACGCTGCTGAACCTTGTGATGGGGCTGGTCATGGGCGTGATCGTGCATGGCATGCCGGTCACATCTGCCTTTGAAACCTACGCCATTCTGACCGTGGGCGATGGTCTGGTTTCGCAAATCCCAGCGGTGATCATCTCGATCGCTTCGGCGCTATTGCTGGCGCGCGGCGGTACGCAGGGCGCGACCGACAACGCCATCTTCTCGCAACTGGGCAAGCACCCGGCCGCGCTGGGCACAGTGGCTGTGTTGATGGTTCTCTTCGCCCTCGTTCCCGGCCTGCCCTTCCTGCCCTTCATGCTGGGCGCGGGTGTCTTGGGATACGCGGCCCACAGGGTCCATCAAAAGCAGAAGGCCGACACGCTTCAGGCCCAGACCCCCGCGCCCGAAGCGGAAACCCCTGTTTCGCAAGCCATTGGCGATATTCTAGATCTGGACGACGTACATCTGGAGTTCGCGCCCGACCTTGTCAGCATGGTGCTAAACCCCGGAACCGGGCTGGACGCGCGCATTGCAAATATGCGGACTTATGTGGCCTCGACCTTTGGCCTCATCCTGCCCGAGATTCGCCTGACCGACCGCGCCGACCTGCCCACCGGCACCTATGTCATCAAGGTGCAGGGCGTCGAACAGGCGCGCGGTGTGCTAAACCCCGATCTGGTATTGGCGCTGGTGCAGGACGGGCATGAGTTTTTGCCCGATGGCAATGACGTGACCGAGCCTGTCTATGGTGCCCCTGCTCGCTGGATTCTACCCAAAGATCAAGAGGATGCCGCCCTGAACGGCGCCACCATCGTTTCTCCGCCCGAGATTCTGGCGACCCATATGCTGGAGATCATCAAGCAGAACTTTTCACGCCTGCTGACATTGAAATCCCTGCGTCGTCTGTTGTTGGAAATGACCCGCCTCAGCGATCCCGGCCGGGCCGAGGCAAACCGCAAGCTGCTGGATGAACTGATCCCCGACAAGGTGCCGATCGACACGCTGCACGCCGTTCTGAGGTTGCTGCTGGATGAGCGTGTTTCGATCCGCAACATGGCCCTCATCCTCGAAAGCGTGGCCGAAGCGCGGCTGACCACAACCCAGCCCGAAGGCATTTGCGAGCTGGTCCGCCAGCGGCTGGGCTTTCAGCTGGTGGCCGAGATGAAGCGTGAGGATGGCTCGATCCCGCTGATCCAACTGGCTCCGGAATGGGAGGATACGTTTGCCAGCTACCAAATCGACGGACACGCCGCCGGGCTGGACGTGGCGCTGCCCCCCAACCTGTTCAACAAGCTGGCCGATGGCGTGGTGGACAGCGTCGCACAATCCGCCGATCACGGGTTGTTTCCAGCCGTCGTGACCTCAACACGTCGACGACGCCTGTTGCGCTCGATCATGCAGGCGCGCGGGGTGTCCAATCCGGTTCTCTCTTTCGAAGAGATTGGTCTCGAGGCTCGCCCCGCCCTGGTCGGAACCGTACCCGCATGATCGCCCTGCCGCCCGAGCTGTTGGGACAACTCGGCACGGGGCTGTGGCATGCATTTGCCGTTTTTCTGAGGGTGTCCGCTGTGGTCACCCTCTTGCCCGCTTTTGGCGAACGCAGCATCCCGGTCCGGGTCAAGTTTGCGGTCACCGTGGCCTTTACCCTGATCGTGTTGCCTGCGGTGCCCTCCCCGCAATCCAATCCGGACCTGCTGCCGATGGCGCGTCTGGTCGGCACCGAGGTTCTGGTCGGCATGGTTCTGGGCATGGGGCTGCGCCTGTTTGTGCTGGCCCTGCAGACCGCCGGGACTATTGCGGCGCAATCAACATCGCTATCTCAACTTTTGGGTGGCGCGGCCGCCGACCCGGCCCCCGCCTTGGGGATTTTCCTGACATTGGCCGGACTGGCCCTTGCGGTGCTGATGGATCTGCACATCAGAATAGCCGAGTTTCTGATCCACAGCTACGCGATGTTTCCGATGGGTCAAGCCCTCTCGGCCCCTGATCTGTCGCAGTGGGGCGTCAGACAGATCGCCCACAGCTTCGGGCTAGCCTTTGCGCTGGCCACTCCGTTCGTGATCGCCTCATTGATCTACAACCTCGCCCTCGGGGTCATCAACAGGGCGATGCCTCAGCTGATGGTTGCCTTCGTCGGCGCCCCCGCGATCACCTTTGCCGGGCTGTTCCTGCTATTTGCCGGAGCGCCCCTGATCCTGTCTGTGTGGGCAGATGCGTTGTTTTCATTTACCCTCAACCCACTGGAGTCCGGTCGATGAGCACCGATGACGACAGTGACAAGTCCTTTGACCCGACGCCTCAGAAGCTACAGAAGGCACGCGAAAAAGGTGAGGTTGCAAGGTCAACTGATCTGTCCGTTGTTGCCGCCTATACCGGTTTGCTGATCGCGCTGCTGACGGTCGGCAAGTTCACGGTCGATCAGATGGGCGCATTGTTTGTGGTTCTGATCGACCAGCCGGATGGCATCGCGCAGCTTGTTACATCGGGGCCGGCAACAGCACCGGTCGCCGGAATGCTGAAAGGCGCGCTTTTACCCGTGGCCCTTCTGTTTGCGCTTCCCACGGCGGCGGTCTTGCTGAGCCTTATCGCCCAGCGCGCATTGATTTTTGCACCCACCAAGTTGCAACCCAAACTCGCGCGGATCTCACTCCTATCCAACGCCAAAAACAAGTTCGGACGGGGCGGGCTGTTCGAATTCGCCAAGAGCTTTGCCAAATTGCTGATCTACGGCACTTGTCTGGCCCTATTCCTCAAGGCCAACCTGACCGAGATCGTTTCGGCCAGTGCAGCCCCAGCCCATGGGTCGATCTTGCTGATGATGAACCTGCTGTTTCGCTTTCTGTTCATCGTAATCGCCATCGCACTCGCGATCGGAGTCGTTGACTACGTTTGGCAATATGCTGAACACATGCGCAAAAACAGAATGTCGCGCAAAGAAATCCAGGATGAGACCAAGGACGCCGAGGGCGACCCGCATGTCAAACAACAGCGCCGCGCGCGGGCGCAGGAGATTGCGACCAACCCGATGATGGCCGATGTGCCGAAAGCCGACGTCTTGATCGTGAACCCGACCCACTACGCGGTCGCTTTGAAATGGTCACGGGCGGCTGGGGCGGCCCCTGTCTGTGTGGCCAAGGGGGTCGATGAGGTGGCCGCAGCAATCCGGACGGCTGCGGGCGAGGCCGGCGTTCCTATCCACTCGGACCCGCCAACAGCACGCGCGATTCACGCGACCGTCGAGATCGGGCAGGAGATTGCCGAAGAACACTACCGCCCGGTCGCCGCAGCGATCCGCTTTGCCGAAACCATGCGAAAGCGCGTGAAAGGACGGATTGGATGAAACGCCACGAACTGCCCGCCCTGACATCAGTCACCGAAGCGGTCTATCAAAGCGAATATCAAAAGCTGCGCCCCGCGTTGGAGGCCGAAGCGCGTGTGCAGGCGCTGTTGGCGCGTCTTGACGCTCAGGTTGTGCGAACCCGACAGGACAGCGCGGTGACCGATGGGTATCAGATCACAGGAACCGATGTCTTGTGGAATAAGTGGGAGGCCGCGACACGGCGGCAATTGAACATGGAATTGGCGCGATGCCGGGCACAGAAACTTGCAGCCATGCAGCAACTGCGTCAGGCCTTTGGGCGCAAACAAGCCGTTGAACGCCTGAATGACACCCTCAAGGCCGAACAGAAACGCGCGCGGTCACGGCCCAAACCGTAACGGCCTCAGGTATCCTGGCGACTGACACTCATGATCAGGACCTTCGAGACATCGTCGCCCAGATCCTTCTTCGCCACCTCAAGCAGAGATTTTCGCAAGGTGCTTAGGTTGTCGGAATGTGTGAAAGCACCGTCAAACCCTCCGGTATTGGCGTGATCGAACAGCACTTGCAGAAAACCGTCCCGCAGCTTTGGCTCGATCGCGTAGAAGGTTTCGGTGATGGCCGAGTTTGCCTCAAGGCTCAGGGACATGGTGACGAGGGCTGAAATCTCCTCATCCTCCACAATCGGCACGACAAATTGCTTGGTGAGCTTGAGGTATTCGAAGCCTCCGCCCTCACCTTTTTTCCCTTTGTCCCTTTCCTTGGACTCGGTGGGTTTTTCCTTTTTTTCTTTATCGGCCCTTTCAACCTTTTCGGTCTTCTCGGACTCGACCTTTGCCTCGCCGCCGCCAAGGAATTTCCCAGCGCCAATACCGGCGCCCGTGCCAGCGATCAGAAAGATCACAGGAAGCAGATTCTTGATCATGAGAACCCCTTAGAACGGCAAAACGGTATCGAGGATCTGCTGGCCGTAGCGCGGCTGTTGCACATCCGTGATCTGCCCGCGACCACCATAGGACACACGCGCCGAGGCGATCTTGTCATAGGTGATCTCATTCTTGCGCGAGATGTCTTGCGGGCGCACATAACCTGCCACCAGCAGCTCTCGCAGTTCGAAATTCACGCGCAACTCTTGCGCGCCCGAGATCGAGAGAACTCCGTTCGGCAGCACGTCAATCACCGTTGCGGCCACGCGCAGGGTCAGTTTCTCATTCCGCCGCACCGATCCGCGGCCGGAACTTGAGGCCTCAGATTCGATCCCAACGGCCTCGTCGAACGAGGCCCCTTCGGGCAGTTTATCCTGTGCCCTTTGTGGCAATCCGAACAGGTGCGGCACCGACAGATTTTCAGATCCTGACCGCGACCTGTTGGTGTTGTTGGAAATCTCAGCCTCTTCATCCAGCTCAATCACGACGGTCAGGATATCGCCTTTCTTGATGGCCCTCTGGTCACCAAGCAGCGACTGCTGCCCCCCACTCCAAAGCGACGACCGATCCACCGTTCGCTGCGGTTGAGTATGCAAGGGCAGGCCCGGCCACAGCATCGCCACCTGTTCCGGCGAATCCTCGGTCGGGGTGAAGCTGGGCGGTTTGCCCAGGTGATCCAGTCGCCCGCAGGCCGAAATCGTAAGTACCGCAAGAAGAAGGGGTTTTGACAATCCAGACATCATTTTACCTCGATTTGACCATCAGACCGGATACGGCCCGTAACTGTTGTCCGCGAGGACAGGTTCATTACACGAATTCGGTCCCCCACCGCGCCTCGGCCCAGCGCGCGGCCTTCGGTGGTGATCGACAGCGGCTGGCTGCTGAACACCAGAACGACCAGATCATTGCGATCCACAAGCGCGGGTGGTCCGACATCCGCCGCGCGAATGGGGCGGCCAGGATAGAGTGCGGCGCGGGCCTCCTGCCCGATCAGCGCATTCGGATCGGTTACAGCCCCCGGCAGGTCACGGGGCTTTGTCTCAAGATCCGCGGGCGAGATGATCTCTTTCGCACGGATCGTCCGGGTCGGCACCACAATCTCGGCGAGGGCCCCAACTGGCGCCATCAGGGCCAGGCTCAACAGCAACACACGCATCAGCGCACCTGCGTCGTTGCGCTCATCATCTGATCGACGGCGGTGATGACCTTGGCGTTCATCTCATAGCCCCGCTGGGCCTCGATCAGTTCCGTCACCTCGCGCACGGCATCGACCGAGCTGTCCTCAAGATACCCTTGCCGCAAAGTGCCCAATCCGTCCTCTCCCGGTACGCCCTGTACCGGTGCGCCGGAAGCCTCGGTCTCTTTGAACAGGTTGCTGCCAATGGCCTCCAGACCCTTGGCGTTTGAGAAACTGGTCAAGGTGAACTCACCAAGGCGTTGGCCTTCGGGCGCATCGTCGAAATAGGCGTAGACCTCGCCCGAGGCATTGATCGAAATGGACCGTGCATCGTCCGGGATTGTGATCTCGGGTGAGACGGCGAACCCGTCCGATGTCACGATCAGCCCTTCGGCCGAGCGTTTCAGACTGCCATCGCGCGTAAAGGCGGCCTGACCGTTTGGCAGCGTCACCTCAAGATAGCCGCGTCCTTCGATGGCCACGTCCAGATCATTCCCCGTCGCCGACACGGCCCCTTGTGCCAGCTGCACCGTCACAGCGGCAGGGCGCACGCCCAGACCCAGCTGAATACCCGTTGGCAGCACCGTCCCGTCTGAGGCATTGACCGCGCCGGCCCGCGCCATCTGTTGGTAGTGCAAATCCGCGAACTCGGCCCGGCGCGCGTTGTATCCGGTGGTGTTCATGTTCGCGAGGTTGTTCGAGATCGTCTCGACCCGCATTTGCTGCGCGGTCATACCTGTCGCTGCGATTTTCAATGCCCGCATGGGATGTCTCCTTTCTTAACGCATCAGCGCCTTGAGCGCGCCGCGTACCCGTTCATGTTCGGTTTCGAGAAAGCTCTGACCCAATTCATAAGCGCGCTGGATTTCGATCAGCCGGGTCACCTGAGCGATGGCGTTGACATTCGAACCTTCGAGAAAACGGTGCAGGACAACCGGCTCATCAACGGGGTCAATATTGCCGGTCGTGCTGAACCGCGTATTGCCCTCGCGCACCAGATCCTTGAGGTCTTCGACGCGGTAGACCCCGATCTGACCCAGCAATTGCCCTTCGACGCTGAGCGTCCCATCGCTGCCCACATCAATCGAGGCCGCATCGGGCGGGATGAAAACCGGCGAGCCATTGCTGTCCAACACCCGCGCGCCATCCGGTGCGACCAGATCGCCCTCGGCATTGGGGGAGAAGCTACCTGCGCGGGTCAGACGGTTGCCTTCGGGTGTTTCCACCATGAAGAAGCCGTCCCCTTCGATGGCAAAGTCGAACTGCCCTCCGGTTTCAGTCAGGACCCCTTGCCGCTGAGAGGTATTGCGCGCCTCGGCCCGGCTCATGGACAGGGACGGATTACCCGGCATGTCGCGGACGAACTCCGAGAACACCAGCCCCTGCGCGCGGTATCCGGTGGTGTTGGCATTGGCTATGTTATTCGCCACCAGGCGCATTTCGTTCATCAGCCCGGATTGGCGGGACAAGGTGACATAGGCGGTGTCCATCAGCGACCTCCCGCGATCAGCGGAACCAGGGTTCCCGTGAAAAACGTGACGAGTGTTTGGGTCATGAATCCCATCGAAATCCAGAACACGACAACGATGGCGATCAGTTTGGGCACGAAGGTCAGTGTCATCTCCTGCACCGAGGTGAGGGCCTGAAACAGACCTACGATCAGGCCCGAGATCAGCGCCACCGTCAGGATCGGGACCGAGGTGATCACCGCGACCCAAAGCGCCTGACGGACGATGTCGTAGAAAAGACCTTCGCTCAGCATGGCTCAGACCGGCATTCTCAGGATTTCCTGATAGGCTTCGACCACCTTGTTGCGGACGATCACGGCCGTTTCGACCGCAAGTTCAGTCTGGGCCAGCGCCTGCACCAGCGCGTGCGGATCGGCCTGCCCGGTCATCGCGGCCTGCGACATCTGCTCGCTTTGCTTGAGGGTTGTAGCAAAGTCCTGAAACGTTGAACGCAGGCCCTTTGCCATGCCTTCATGGTCGGGATTGGCCTGCGTTGCAGGGCGGGCCACCGTGTAGTTTTGTGCGGCGGTCAGGGATCGGATATCCATTCTGGTTCTCCTTTATTTTCTAAGCAATTCCATAAGAGACGAGGACATCTGCCGCGTCTGATCGAACATCTTCAGATTGGCCTCATAGCTGCGCTGCGCCTCACGCGCGTCGGCGATCTCGATCATTAGATCGACATTCGAGCCGAGGTAATGTCCGCTTTCATCCGCGAGCGGGTGGCTCGGATCGTGAATGCGCGACAGGTCGCGGCGATCCAGCTGCACGCGGCCCGCCTGAACCATCGCCTTGCCATCCTGCTGGACGGTCTCAAACGGAACAGTTTTGCGCCGGTATCCGGGCGTATCCGCGTTCGAGATGTTCTCGGACACGTGCCGCAACCGGGCTGCCTGCGCGCGCAACGCGCTGGCCGAGGCAGATAGGGAATGGGAAAAATCGCTCATATCAACCGCTCCTTACCCACGGCCCAGACTGGTGCGCAGAATGCCAATGGACGAGCGATAGATCGCTAAGGCGCGGTCATGCTGGCGCTTGACCTCAATCGCCTTCAGCATCTCGCCTTCCAGCGACACGCCATTGCCATTGGGATCGCCGTGCGGCTCAGCCTCATACTCGGCCCAGCTCTGCCCGGATGGGCCGCTGCCGTTCAGATGACCTTGCCGGGTGGCAGTCATTTCGGTCTTGGCCGAGGTGTTTTCGAATGCGGTTTTAAAGGCCTCGATATCGCGGGGCTGGTAGTCCGGTGTATCAGCGTTGGCCATGTTGCGCGCAATGACGGTCTGCCGTTGTCCGGCGTGGGTTGCCATTGCGTACGCTGTCTTAAAGACGTTCAGGTCATAGAACATCGGGGCTTCTCCCTCGATCAATTTCAATCAAGGCTTAACCTCGATTCCTTTAGAAACCGTTTTCAAAACCCAGTTGGAGAACCCACAATGTCCGATCTCGATCCGATGCTTCTGAAATACGAATTCGACAGGCTGTCCGCGGTGCGCCATGTGGGCCTTGTGTCCGGCGTGGCGCATGGGGTGATCGAGGTCAGCGGCCTGACAGACCACGCGCGAATCGGTGACCTGTTGACGCTCCAACGCCGCGCGGGTCCCGATCTTGAGGGCGAAGTTCTGCATGTGGGGGCCGAGCATATCCACATGATTCCCGGCTCTGCGCCCGATGGCGTCAGCCTTGGCGACCGTGTGAGCCTGAAGGCCTCGCCCGAGTTTGCGCCGGGGATGCATTGGTTGGGTCGGGTCATTGACCCGTTTGGCCGGGCGCTGGACGGAAAACCGCTGCTGCCGGGGGCGCAGGCGCGGGACATTGTGCAACCTCCTCCGCCCGCCGTGGAGCGCAAGCCGCTGGGTAAACGGATGGCCACGGGCCTGGCAGTGCTCAACACCATGCTACCGATCGTGCAGGGCCAGCGCGTGGGTCTATTCGCTGGCTCGGGCGTCGGGAAATCGACGCTGCTGGCGACTCTGGCCCGGTCGATGCAGGCGGATGCGGTTGTTGTGGCTCTGGTCGGGGAACGCGGACGCGAGGTGAATGAATTCGTGACCCATGCGCTGGGATCCGAGGCGATGAAACGCGCTATCGTGGTTGCGGCGACCTCGGATCAGTCCGCTCTGGCCCGTCGCCGTTGCGCGTGGTCTGCGATGTCAGTGGCCGAGTATCTGCGCGATCAGGGCCTCAATGTGTTGTTCCTGGCCGATTCGGTCACGCGCTTTGCCGAGGCGCATCGTGAAATCGCCGTGGCGATGGGGGAATCCCCCTCGCTGCGCGGGTTCCCTCCGTCAGTGACTCCTTTGATCGCCAATCTGTGTGAGCGCGCCGGTCCGGGCACACAGGCCCAAGGCGACATCACTGCCGTTTTCAGCGTTCTGGTCGCTGGCTCCGATATGGACGAACCCGTTGCGGATATCCTGCGTGGTGTTCTGGACGGCCATATCGTCCTGAGCCGCGACATCGCCGAGCGCGGGCGATTCCCCGCGATTGACCTCAGCCGATCGGTGTCGCGCAGCCTGCCTGCCGCCGCGACCGAGGCGCAGAACCAGATGATCTCGGAAACCCGCAAACTTGTGGGCAGCTACGAGCAATCCGAGGTGATGATCCGGGCCGGTCTCTATGCCGAGGGTTCGGACCCGTTACTGGATCAGGCCGTGCGTGTTCATGATGAACTGGACAGCTTCTTTGGCAAAACCGATCCGGAGGGTATTGAGAACAGCTTCAACCGGTTGTCCCTGATCCTGCGCAGGGCATCTGCGGGTTTGCCGCGATGAGGCGAAATCTGAAGCATTTTAAGTGTTAAGCCGCCCTTAAGACCTGCACTGCTACGCCTGTAACTGGGTGATAAAAAGGTGGTGGAGATGGGTGCGCAAACCAATGCGGCGCCAATCATCATCAAGAAGAAGCGTGTATCAGGTGGCGATGGCCATCACGGTGGCGCGTGGAAGGTCGCATATGCGGACTTCGTCACGGCCATGATGGCCTTCTTCATGTTGATGTGGCTGCTGAATGCAACGACCGAAAAACAACGCAAAGGGTTGGCGGATTACTTCTCGCCAACGATTCCGGTGAACCCGGTCTCGGGTGGGGGTGATGGGGCCTTTGGCGGCAACAACATGTTTTCCGAGAAAACGATGGTGATGGACGGATCGGGTGCAAGCGCCCGTTTCCCGACCGATGCCCGAAAGGCGCGCGGCTCCACCGGGGTGGATGCCGACGGCGCAGGCAAAGGAACGACCGAGGATTTTTCAACGCTCGAGGCGCAGCTTTTGGGGCGCACGGGCGAGAGTATGGTGTCGGACAAGGTGCTAAAGCACATCGTCACACGTGTCACCGACGAAGGGTTGGTGGTCGAACTATTCGACACCGAGGATCAGCGTCTGTTCGAATCGGGAACAGACAAGCCCACCACGATGATGCGCGCGCTTGCTCTGCTGGTGGCCCGATCATCGGATCTGGTGCGCAATGACGTCGCCGTCGAAGGGCATGTCAGCGCGTCTCCGGTGGTTCTGGCCGACAACCCGGCCTGGGATCTGTCCACCGCGCGCGCGCAGATTGTCCGGCAGCTTCTTGAGGATAAAGGCTTTTCAGAACACAGGCTTGACCGGGTGACCGGGCACGCGGACCGAGAGATGTCGAACAGTAATCCCATGGCCGTGCGCAACAACCGGATCGAGGTGATCTTTTTGCGAAATCGCTAAAGGATAGGTGGCATTTTACCTGTTAGCGCGCTGTTAAGGCCCAGCGCGTTACCTGTTGCATCAACGATTGACGCAACAGAAGGGCGTGCCAATGACCATTTCCTCTTCGCTGAATGCCGGTGTGGCGGCGTTGAAGGCCAATGCCAACAGGCTGGCTACGATTTCAGACAACATCGCCAACTCCTCGACCTATGGCTACAAGCGGGTGGAGACAGATTTTCACTCCATGGTCACTTCGGGCCAGGGGGGCAGCTATTCCGCCGGCGGTGTGCGCACAACAAGCCAGCGGCTAATTGATCAACGCGGCTCGCTGGTCACTACCAACAACTCGACCGATTTGGCCGTACGTGGGCGGGGGATGCTGCCGGTGCGGCCAAGTTCGCAGATTGCAGGTGGCTCGAATGAGATGCTGCTGACCACCACCGGCTCATTTCGCACCAATGATCAGGGCTATCTAGTCACCGAATCGGGTCTGGTGCTTCTGGGATGGCGCGCGAATCCGGATGGCTCTATCCCTGCTGTGCCGCGGGATACGCCAGCGGCGCTTGAGCCCATTCAGCTAAGTGTGAACCAGCTGTCCGGTGCCCCGACCACGCAGATGAACCTGCGCATGAACCTGCCCGCGACCGCCACAGATGCGGGCGCGCCAGGTGACTCGCAACCCCTATCCGTTGAATACTTTGACAACCTGGGCAAATCCGAAAGCGTCGATATCGAGCTGGTGCCAACCGTTCCGGCCACAGGCTCCAGCAATGAATGGACCATAATCATGCGCGATTCAGCGTCAGGCGGGGCGGTGATCGGCGAATACGCTCTGACCTTCACCGACAGCCGGACCGCAGGCGGTACGCTTGCCACGGTCACTCCGGTAACAGGTGGCGCGTATGATCCGGCAACCGGCAGCGTGGTGGTGAACGTCGCGGGCGGCCCGATGGAGATCAATATCGGCCAGATCGGCGATGCGGACGGGATCACGCAATTGTCGGACACCTTCGCCCCAGTCTCTATCACGCGCGACGGGTCAGCGGTGGGAACGATGACCAGCGTTCAGGTTGATGAAAACGGGTATGTCTACGCCTTCTACGACACCGGTGTCAGCCGCCGTATGTTCCAGATCCCTCTGGCAGATGTCCCAAACCCCAACGGCCTGACTGCACTAGACAGCCAGACCTACGCGCCCTCGCGGGAAAGTGGCACGTTCTTCCTGTGGAATGCAGGCGAGGGTCCAACAGGTGACCTCGTATCCTTTGCGCGAGAGGAATCCACCACGGATGTCGCGACCGAGCTGACCTCGATGATCAAGACCCAGCGCGCCTATTCCTCAAGCGCCAAGGTGATCCAGACCGTCGATGAGATGCTGCAGGAAACCACCAATATCAAACGCTGACTTTGACCCTCGGAAAGGACCCGTCGGATGAACCTGTCGACAGCTTTGAACAACGCCATGACCGGCCTGACCGCCACCAGCCGGGGTGCGTCGGTCGTCTCCGGAAACATCGCAAACGCCCTGACGCCCGGCTACGCGAAACGCTCATTGGAGCTGACCACCAGCCTGATTTCAGGCAATGGCGTCCGCACCGCAGGCATCATTCGGCATCAGGACCCGGTTCTGACGGCCAATCGCCGCGCCACTGACGCCGATCTGTCGCACCAATCCGTTGTGGCCGACTTTCACACTCAGCTTGAAAGGGTCGTGGGCACGCCGGAGGACGCGGCATCTCTCTCCAATCGTCTGGCCGAGTTCGAAAGCAGTCTGATCACCGCCGCCAGCCTGCCTGACTCGGTCGAGCGTTTGGCTCAAGTGGCCCGCAGTGGCAGCGACCTGGCCGCCAGTCTAAATCGGGCATCCGAAGGATTGCGGCAGCTGCGCTCGGACGCAGACCGGACGATCGGCTCGCAGATCGCTAGCCTGAACCAGACCCTCAAGGATATCGAGGATCTGAACGCCAGAATCCCTGCGATCCGGAACTCAGGCGGTGACATCAATGCCTTTCTGGATCAGAGGCAGGTTCTGATCGACCAGGTCAATGAGCTGATTCCGGTCAATGTCGTCCCGCGCGACAATGACCGTGTTTCTCTCTACTCCGATGGCGGGCTGATCCTGCTTGAAGGCAAAGCGGCTGAGTTTTCCTTCACCACCACAGGCGACACTCAACCTCATATGACCGTTGGCAACGGCCTGCTGTCGGGGCTGGAGATGAACGGAAACCCGGTCCGGACCAGCGGTGATACCGCACAAATCCGCGGCGGGGCTCTGGCGGCCCAATTTGAAATCCGAGATCAACTTGCGCCCGAGGTGCAAACCCAGCTCGACACGGTTGCGCGCGATCTTGTGGAGCGGTTTGAAGCGCCCGGGTTGGACCCAACCACCTTGGCCACCGATCCAGGTTTGTTTACCGATGGCGGAAACCGTCTGGACTTGACAATGCTGACCGGGATTGCCTCTCGCATCAGTCTCAACACAGTTGTCGACCCGGATTCTGGTGGCGACAGCTGGAGGCTGCGCGCAGGTCTCGGCGCTGCTGCCCCGAACGACGCCGGAGATTCGACCCAGCTGCAAGCCTTTAGCGCCGCTTTGGTCACAGCTCGCCCGGTCGCTGGCGGGATCTTTGGCACCGGAAACATGCGCGCCTCTGAGATCGCCGAGGCGATGATGTCGCACGTTGGCGCAGATGCCCATGTTGCCGAACAACGCAAGACATTTGCCACCGGCACCCAGAAGCAGATGCAGCAGCTAGAAGCAGAACAGGGCGTTGATACCGATCAGGAACTGCAACAATTAATGCAAATCGAACAGACCTATGCGGCCAACGCGCGTCTCATCTCGGTCGTGGATGAGCTGATGGAGACCCTATTGAGGCTATGAACATGACGTTGACATCCATAGGCGATCTGGCCCGAGGTCTGACCTTGCAGACCCGGTCCACCCAGATCAAGCAACAGATTGAAA
Organism: Ruegeria sp. CL3; assembly: GCF_056536505.1. Lineage (NCBI taxonomy): Bacteria > Pseudomonadati > Pseudomonadota > Alphaproteobacteria > Rhodobacterales > Roseobacteraceae > Ruegeria > Ruegeria sp. CL3. The sequence goes on from NZ_JBQFPT010000011.1 coordinate 161,925, forward strand.
CCCTGTCGTATGAAATGTCGACCGGCAAGGTGCAGGACGTCTCAGGCCATCTGGGCGGCGACTATTCGCATCTCCTCGATCTGGACCGCAGCCTGACGCGTCTGGATGCGTTTGGCATCGCCACGTCCGAGGCCAAGCTGTTCTCGGACGCCATGCAGCAAAGCCTTAGCGTGTTCAGTGACTCTACTGGCGAGATGACGGCAACCTTGCTGGCCTTTGGCACGGCGAACCACGCTGTGACGCATGAACAAGCCTCGGTCCAGGCCCGCAATGAGCTGGACACGATGATGTCCGCGCTGAACACCCGGATTGGCGGCCGCAGCCTGTTTTCGGGCACCGCGACGGATGTCTCGCCGCTGCCCTCGGCTGAGACCTTGCTGACCGCGCTTGAGGCTGAGTTGACGGGTTTGGTGACTGTGACCGATATTCGCAACGCAGCCCAGACTTGGTTCAACGACCCAACAGGTTTCGACGCGGTGATTTACCAAGGGTCAGATACGGCTCTGCCATCAATGCAGATTGCCGAGAATGAGCAAATTACTCTCGATATCACGGCGACGGACCCTGCGCTGAAGGCGGCGATCAGGGATGTCGCTGTTGCCGCACTGGTCGCCGACGATGCTTTGGCGGTACCAAACGATCAGCGCACCGGGCTGTTCAAGCAGTTGGGCGTTGCTCTGGCAAATGCGCAGGATGACACGGTCATTTTGCGGGCCGAGGTCGGTGCAGCCGAAGCGCGCGTCGAACAGGCGACAAGCCGCAACGCCGCCGCGCGCACCAGTCTGGAATACACCCGCAACGCCCTGATTGAGGCCGATCTGTATGAAACGGCCACCAAGCTTCAGGCCGTGCAATTCCAACTGGAAAGCCTCTATTCCGTCACCGTTCGCAATGCGAACCTGTCACTGGTGAATTTTCTGAGATGAGGGTTCTTGTCTTTCTTCTGGCTTTGATGCCCAGCCTTACTTTCGCCGGCGCAATCCGTCTGAAAGATCTGGTTGATTTCGATGGGGTGCGCGGCAACGACCTGGTCGGCTACGGCCTTGTCGTGGGCCTAAATGGAACCGGCGACGGGCTGCGGAACTCTCCCTTCACCGAAGAAATCATGTCCAACATCCTCGAACGGCTGGGCGTGAATGTGAATGGCGAGGATTTTCGCCCCAAGAACGTGGCCGCCGTCCTTGTTACGGCCAGCCTCCCCCCGTTTTCGCGGGTCGGAGGGCAAATCGACGTCACTGTCTCGGCCATCGGGGATTCGAGCAGCCTGTTGGGCGGCACGCTGATCATGACCCCTTTGAACGCGGCGGACGGGCAAATCTATGCCGTGGCCCAAGGCACAGTTCTGGCAGGCGGCGCATCGGCTGAGGGTGAGGCCGCGACCGTCGTTCGGGGCGTTCCGACCTCGGGCGTAATCCCATCCGGCGCGCGGGTCGAGCGCGAGATCGACTTTGATTTGTCTACCCTGACCCAAATGCGTTTAGCCCTGCGTGAGCCTGATTTTACGACAGCGGGGCGGATCGAAACGGCCATCAACCGCGAATTCAACCGCGCCGTGGCCATTATGCGCGATTCCGGAACTGTTGAGCTGAACATCGCGGCAACTCAGTCCGTGTCGACAGCGCACGCAATCGGTCGGATCGAAAATATTCTGGTTGAGCCTGAAACCAAGGCCCGTGTTGTGGTGGATCAGCGCTCGGGCACGATTGTCATGGGGCAAGAGGTTCGGATCTCTCGGGTCGCGGTTTCCCAAGGCAACCTGACTTTGACGGTGGAAGAGGCTCCGATCGCCGTACAACCCAACCCGTTCGCTGACGGAGAGACCGTCGTGGTGCCTAGAACCTTCGCCGGCATCGAAGAAGAGGAAGGCACCGGTCTGGCCGAAATCCCAGAAGCCACCACCCTTTCTGAGGTCGTGGCAGGGCTGAATGCCCTGGGGGTTTCGCCGCGCGACATGATCGACATTTTGAAAACGATCAAAGCCGCGGGCGCCCTGCATGCCGAATTCATCGTACGATAGAGGCCCCCTTCACGGGCCGGGCCTCTATTTTGATTTCCAACTATCCAGCCAACGGCGGAACCGACTGCGCCGTTCATCTATGGCGTCGCCTGCGGCATAGATCCCATCTTCCATCGACTCGAGCATCGGGTCGATCCGCGCCTGACGGAACCGGCGCCAGCGCACCCAAAGCGCCCAGACAATGGCAGCAAAGACAGTCAGGAAGGCAATGTTGAACCATGGGATGATCCGCGCGTCTGGACCTTCGACCGGATTGATAAAGACGGCGTTGGGAAAGATCGACATGAACTCATTGCGCCAGCCATAGTGGGTTACAACAACCCAGTCGGGATTGTTCTTGTCCGAGATCGCGTCATTAGCCTCGGTATACAGGTTGGCGGTGTCGAACTTGAAATAGAAAGGCCATCCCCAGCCGGTATCCTCATTCCGATAGACGATGGGCTTCCCGTTGGCACGGACGGCCTGGATAAACTGCACGTCGCGGTTCGACAGGCTGGCGGATTGGTCTTCAGGCTCGGACCAGAAAATACGGGTCCAGTCGTTCAGGTCTTGCCGTTCTTCATAGGTGTTGACGATACGCACAACGTCATGCTGCGGCAGCGAATATTGCAGGATCACAGCGACGGTGCCCCAGAAGATGATAATGAATGCCCATTTCACATAGGCCATGCTGTAACCCTCACATATAATTCACGATGTAGATCAATGCGCCGATTGCCACCCAAGGGACAATATACACCGCCAGGATCAGTTTGCGCCGGAACGAATTGTCATAGACGTGCAGCCCGCGTTCCACAAAGGCTTCTTTGTTTCCCTGTTTGCCCTTCTCGTCCCACCACGTCTCAAGCTTGCGACGCCGGACGCCGCGCGAATAGAGCGACAGCGCGAAATAGGCAATTGTCTGCAGAACCAACAGGACCAGAAACAGGCGCATCGCTCCGAACATATCAACTCCTCCCGACGGCGCCCCAAGGTCCGACCCGCGCGATGATTGTATCGCTGACACGATCTTCTCCGCTCATGTCCGGTTCATGACCGAACAGAGCCGCACGGGCACCGGATTTATCCACTTGATACTCGCGGGCCAGAAACTCGGCAACATAGGCCTTTTTGGCCTCGGGCCATGTGGCATAGGTTTTGTAGAACAGCTCTTTGTGGCAGATGAACATCTGGCGAGGATCGAGCGGAGCCAGTTCGGACAGCAACATATTCACCAAATCGCGGTACGGCGTATCCGCAGCGCGAAGTGTGTAAAAATACGCCGGATGGTCCGAGGTGATGCGCGGCCAAGGCCCGCCATCCGTCGCCCAGCGCAACAATTGGGCGAGACCGTGATATGCCTCGGGCAGGCGATCTGAGTGGTTTCGCGCCAACCGCCTCATATCGCGGCGATCCAAGCCGGTAAGATCAACATCAGCATCTGCGGCGGCGGCAACGGTCAGAAAATCCATCTTTTGCTTAAGGATCGCCGCCGCATCCACGCCGCGCGCCTTCACGATGGGTTCGACCAGATCGTTATAGTCGAGGAATTTGGCAATCTGGTTCCTTTGGGACGGGTCAAACGTGTATTTGATTTTCAGATCGTCGGGCTTTTCGCCCATGCAGATCGCCGCCGGGTGATCCACATCCGGGAACAGGTACAGCCCGCCGAAATGCGCCGTCCAGAAGTTGCGCTGCTCAAACGCCGTGTGGCGGAGGTGGACCGGGTTGCGGGTGACGTCTCCGGTTTCTTTCGCCGTTTCGATCATCCGGGCGATCAGCACGTCATCGAACCACGCATCCTCGGCGGTTTTGAACTGTTGGACCATGCCCGCCAGCTGCTCGGCCTTGCGCAGGGTGCCGCCTGCTGTATCGGCCTCAATCTCGATTTTGCGCAGGTTCAGCAGATCATCGGGCGTGGTGAGTTTGAAGACCGAGTTCACCATCTCTCCGGCCACCGCGTCGGTGGCGGTCAGGGCGAACAATTGCGCCTCGTTCAACTCGATAAACTCACGCAGAATATCGCGCGAGGTCGAGAATTTGACGTTCAGCAAAGGCGCGCGTTTCTGCTCGGTCGTCAGCAGGATGAACTGCCGGTTAACCCCATTGGGGTTGAGGTAGAGCGGGTCGTCCAGCTCAATCCCCACCTCCGGCGAATAGCCCGAGATATCCACGTGGAAATCCGTCAGAGCCGTGGTCTTCCCCGCCAGATGCTGCAACGCGCGGTTATACCGCTCGACCAAGGCCGGGCTGGAGATGTGGACGAGGTTGCCGAACATCAGGCCTTTTTCGATGAGGCGGATCATTTTCGCCTCCTATGTGACGGAGCATAATCTCGCCGCAACAGGAGAGACATTGCTGAAGGCGGGCGGTTGCCTGACCCCGAGATCTTTGCCGCGATCTCTTTTCCATCCATCCTAAACTCTGCAAGCCGGTCCTGAACTCGCCCTATTGCACCGATGTTTAGGTTAACCCTAAGGATCGTTCCGGGAAACGATGTAGAGAAGTTCGCCTTGGTCTTTGGAGTCATGCAAATAGCAGTGTTGCCGCTGCAAATTACGAAGTTGCCGCCGTTTCTTGCCAATCGGTTAGTCATGTAAAGACCATACCCAGAATTGAACCAATTATCCGACCTTCTTGGTTCGTGGGTTCTACCCGAGACGCTGGGAAGTAAAGAACACTCGAGTGCTTGTTTATCTGAATTAAATCTAAAGTTTGGGTTCCGTCCCAGCCCCCTTCTTACTCCAATTCCAAAATCACATGCCGCGAACTCTACTTTGTTGCTCGTAGGCCAATACTGGGCGCAGTAGTAAATCTTATCTGTCTCACCATGCTCAAAGCTATTCCGAAATACTTCTCGCAAAGAGTATCCAAGTACATCGAATAGATCACGATTCTCATTTTGGTCGTGAGCCAAAACGAGGGCAATCCGATCCACCGAACGCTGCAGCAAGTCTTGCATTTCTTCATATTCGTCAGTCGGCTTTTCAACCAACTCTTGTTCCCGTAGTTCAGTAATCGGAAGATATCGAGAATTTCCCGGGGCCTGCCCCATCGAATTCCCATGATCGAATCCGCACATGCTAAAGAAGCCCATGTGCGATAGATATGAGTGGTTATTCCAGTTATCGAACACGACCCTCAGGTTCTCGCAACGATCTTTCAGGTGTTTAATCTTCGCACCCAAAATCAACATCGTGAATGGTGAGCAAAACGCTTTGTCGGGCATTTCGATAACTAAGCGATCATGGCCGCTGTAGTAGTCCAACTCTTTGGCAAATCCGAAGATTGAACCTAAGTCTGTTTTTTCGGGAAAGCTAATTCTTGCGTTAGGCATCCTTCCCCTCCAGATACCGCCGCTTGGCCTCTTCCATCCGGCCCATCTCGCGGACGGCGTTTTCTATGGCGACCTCGTCGCTCTTGTCGGCATAGCGGAACTCGCTGTCGGCGTAGCGGTTGATCTCCTGCATCACCATTTCCACAGTGATCGGCTGGCGCAGGTCCTCGATCATGGCCTTCTTGGTGTCGTAGTCGCGGAACAGGAACAGGTCGGGGTTCTCCATCCATTCATCGGGCAGTTCGAAATCCATCGCGCGGACCTTGACCGCGTCGGTGATGTTCTTGATCGCGCGCCCGGTGAAGCGCTCATCCGCCTGTTGGATCGCTTTGAGGTAAGTCCCCAGTTTGGCGATCGTGTCCATCTGGCCAATCTCGCAGGAGACCCGGTCATAGACCTGCATCAGGGCGTCCTCATGCGGGCGGGCATGGCTTTCGAAACTGGCGGCAACGGCCTTTTTGATCTCCTGCGCGGCATAGGCTTCGTGCTCGCCCAACGGGATGTCGTGGTTGCGGCCCATCAGCAGGTGCAGGATGTCGATATAGTCCTCACGCGTTTGCGGCCCGTCCACCAGAAACCGTGCTCCGGCACGCTGACGCAGGGCGTCGTCCACGTTCTCGGGATAGTTCGAGAACATGCCAAAGGTGCAGTTGCCGCGGACAACGGTGTTGGCGCCGGCAAAGCTTTCCATCAGCACGGCGGTGATTTCCAGCTGCCCGGCCGAGGACTGCCGGTCGCCGCGTTTGCCCGCAAGCTGGTCGATATCGTCGATCGTGCCGAAACCGATGACAGAGGGGTCGATGATCGTGTTGATAAACGCCTTGGCGTTCTGGCCGGATTTACCCTGATAGCTGTCGATATTGTCGGTGCTGAGGTTCTGATAGCGGAACGGATAGCCTGCGTTCTGGCAATAGTCGTTGATCAGCCCTGCCATCATCTGGATCAGAGTGGTCTTGCCCGTACCCGGCTTGCCGTCGCCCATGAAGGTAAAGATAAACCCGCCGAGTTCCGCGAACGGGTTCAGGCGACGGTCGAAGTCATAGGCCATCAGCATCTTGGCCAGCTTCATCGCCTGATACTTGGCGATATGATTGCCCACCACCTCGTTCGGTTTCTTGAACGTCATGGTCAGGGTGGTGGACTTGGCCTTGGATGCTGGCTCAAACCCCCGGATCGTCAGATCATCAGCTTCAACATGCCAGGCCGCGTTCTGGAACGGGGCCAGATGGCCCGCCGATTGGGCGCGCAGGGCAGCCTTGTCCATCAGTTGCTCGGCATAGGCGCTGGTCGCTGCGATCAGATGCGCATCGTCGGGGGCATGTTTGGCGAGGGTCTGGTCCAGCTCCCACAGCGCGCCGTGCAGGGCGAGCTGGCCATTGTCGGTCAGAACCTCTTCGATTTCACCGAGGTCAACGGTCGTTTCGCCCAGATGGGACGACATCAGATAAGCCAGCGCGTTGCCCAGCACATGGGAGGTGATCAGTGCCTCAGCCGTCAGCAACTCCGAAAACTCGGTCTTGCGCGCAACAGGCAAATCCCCCGTCAGATTGGCCCGCTTCAAATCGCCCAACGGCGTCTGTTCAGCATATGCCTCGGCCACGGCCAGAGCGATAGCAATCGCGCGCCGAATGGCCTGCTGCGCCGTGGCCTGAGGGGGCGAAACGAGCGTATCACCATCATCCGAGGCCTCGATCCGCTCAACCAGATGCACTCCATCGGCTCGCACTGTCCGCCGCGTCACCAATCCCGGCGTAGTGGAACGAAACCGCCGCCCCGTCGACACGCCCGAGGACCGCTCAACTGCGACATCAACGGGTTTCGCAATCCGCGGCGCGTGTTCGAACCCGTTCAGCAAAGCGGTCGCTGCCGGATAATGCTTGCGAATATCCGCCTCGCGCAATTCCATCTGATCTGACGTCAAACTCATCTCAAAAACCGCCCTTGCTTCATCTTTTCAAAAATACTCTCGCCGAAGGCGAAATTAATACCGCAACACCTGCCCCGTCTTGCTGACCACGAATTTGCGCACATCGGCAAAGCCAGGAGGGTTGCGTTCGGCCAGAACCTGAAACGGACGCTGAGGCAGAATGATCGAGCGCTGCGTCCGCGTCGCTCCAGTCTCGGCCCCTTGCCCTCCAAACGGGTCCAGCGCAAACACCTCACGCTCGACGGAAGAGAACCACCCGGCGCGTTCCTCGATCACCTCTTCGCTTTCCAGCTCCTCAGTCGTCCAGGCCAGCGCCCAGTCCTGCCCCTGAGGCGCCTGCGCGTCCTCTAGCACTTGCCGCAAGGGGCCGGTTTGTTCCGTGAAGGCCGAGGAATACATCGGCCCCACGTGAATGCGGCGTAGGTGTTTGGGATGCAGGTCGTCGAAATCCTGATCGAACCCTTTGGCGATGGTCACCAGTTTCAGCCCGCCTAAGGATTGCGCCATCAGATGCGCCTGCACCTCGGGCCAGCGGCGTTGATCCTTGGGCAGCGCCGTCTTGCCGCTATCCTCCAACTGCATCAGGTAGATGACCGGCAGATTGATCTGGCTGTCATAGACCGCCCAATGGATCATGAACTTGCGCCGCTCACCCTCATTCCCGATCCAGTGGCATTCGGGATCGTTGCGCGCCCAGAATAGCTCTCCTTTCAGCAATTCCTCGTAATAGAGCCTTTGGGACAGCGCAAATTGCAGCTTGGTCGGGATTTCCTGATCGCCGATGATTGTTCGCACCATTTCGGTTTTCAGATCATCTTCCGAGGGCATATTCGCCAGATGCACCTGAGCCTGCTGCGCGTCATTGGCCATGGTTAGCAGCTCGGCCGCCACTGGAAACCCGCTGTCGCGTTTGTCCATGGCGAGGCTGCCAAAGAACCGCCCCGTGTCGCGCCCGACCAGCAGGTATTTCATGCTGAGCGCCCGGAAGGTGTAGAGCAGCCCCGAAAGGTAGCGCGACACGATCCGCACCTCTTGCTTGCTGATCGCGCCCTCAGCCTCCATCGTCGCGGCCACGCGTAGGAGGTGGACAGTGATCACCTCGAATTTGCGGAAATATCGGCGCGAGGCGAAGGTGTCGGTCAGGCCGACATGGTCTTGGGTTGGGTTATTCATTTAGTTTATCGACCAATAGAAGGAATACCTCGAATGCCAACCAAAGCGCGCCCCAGACTGCGAACACGGCTGAAACTCCAAATGATCCTAGCGCGAAGACCAATGGCACGAAGAACATCATCAATCTCAGATCGGGACCAAGGTATGCTGGAATCAATTGGGTCATGTACCCGAACAGGATGAGAATCGCCCCAAAGAGCGCAACGCCCACTGCTGAACTTAGCATCTTTAGCGGCGAACGGATTGAGTCCTCACCCCCCATACAAATTCTTGTCATGCTTCTCGACAATCGAGGCGAACCGGCGAGCAAAGCGCTCATCCGCCTTTGCCTTTTTCTCCAACACGTCGCGGGCAAAGACCATGTGGTCCTCATGCGCCTCAAGCATGTCGGCCATTTTCTGGTTGGTGGCGGAGCCGATGGCGGCCATCGCTGTCTGTGCCTCTTGGTCGGTCTGCACACCGATCTCGTTGATGCGGTGGGCCACGTCCTGCTGCTGCGCGGTCTTCAGCGATTTGGTCAGGGCGTCATACAGCACCACGCGCTGTTGCGTGTCTGTCTGCAGCTTGTTGATCAGCACCATCTGCGTCGCCGCTTGGTTCTGCAGTGAATCGACCCAGGTCTTGCCCTTTTCGATGTACCGCTCCAGCGTCTGTGACTTGGCCAGCTTGACCTGTTCTTCCTGAACCTTGGCGTTGTATTGCTTGTTCAACTCAGCCAGCTCGGTTTCCAACTGGGTCCGCGCGGCGGCATCCTGTTCGACGCTGATCTTGTTCTCCAAAGTGATGATCGTCGGGTCCATGCCCTGAATCTCGGCCCGCAGCGCCTCGAGCTCTGCAACAGTCGCCTCACGGTCATCCAGCGTGACGGTCAGGTTGTCCTCGACCTTGACGCGCTGTTCTTCCAGCACGGACAGTTGCCCCTCCAGCAGTTTGACGATCACGTCGGATTTGGCGATCAGGTCCTGCAGCTTGTCGTCGATATTGGCCGTGCGCATCCGTTCCTGCCGCATCGACTCGGATTTGCCTTTCGAGAAGATGCCGACAAAAGATTCCCACCCAGTTTTCGAGCGCATCTCATCGAAATCCTTGGAAAACGCACTGGTGACATCGTCCAGCCCCATAATCAGCTCGGCGATGTTGGCGTTCATTACCTCGGTATGGGCATGCACATCCTCAAGCGTGGCGTTTTCGATGTCGATATCCGCCTCGGCCGTACCGATTTTGGCGCGTGCGGCCTCGATACGTGAGGTCAGGCTTTCGATCTGCGATTGCGACTCACGCACCTTGGACTGAGTCTCTTTGATCAATGCCTCAAATTGCTGGTTCGACATCTACGCTATCCCTTTTTCTTTATATTTCTATATAGATAGGAAATGTAACACTCATTTACATCCCCTATCGCTCGGAAATCTCGAAAACTGTCGCAAACTCCCAAGAGAAATGAAAGCCATATGGGCACCGACAGGGTGCCAAAGTCGCTTCGCGGTGGGAAAGGGCAAACTGGGTTCATCGCCGCGCAACAATGGACATAGACAAAGTGCATGACACCTGCTTGGGTGCGCGCAACGCAAATATTGCCGGAGGCTGACCCATGCTGGACGCAACGACCGATCTGAAATCCCTGCTGAAGAATCCCGACCTTCTGGTGACCAAAGCCTATATCGGCGGCCAATGGGTGGATGGCGATAACGGCACGTTCGCAGTGACCAACCCCGCACGCGGGGACGTGATTGCAGAAGTTGCCAATGTCAGCCGCGCGCAAGTCGCAGGCGCCATCGCGCAGGCCGAAGCTGCGCAGAAGGAATGGGCCAAGCTGACCGGTAAGGAACGCGCCGCCATCCTGCGCCGCTGGTTCGACCTGATGATGGAAAACGCCGAGGATCTGGGCAAGATCCTGACCGCCGAGCAAGGCAAGCCGCTGGCCGAGGCTGTTGGCGAAATCGGCTATGGCGCCTCCTTCATCGAGTTTTTCGGGGAAGAGGCCAAACGGGTCTATGGCGAGACCATTCCCGGCCATCAGCGCGACAAGCGGATCATGGTGATGAAACAGCCGATCGGCGTTGCTGCTTCGATCACGCCGTGGAACTTCCCCAACGCGATGATCACCCGCAAGGCTGGCCCGGCGCTCGCCGCAGGCTGCGCCTTTGTAGCGCGCCCGGCGACAGAGACCCCTCTGTCAGCCCTGGTTCTGGCGCTGCTGGCAGAGCAAGCGGGCGTGCCCGCGGGTGTTTTCAACGTCGTGCCGTCGACTCAGGCCAGCGAGACAGGCAAGGAGTTCTGCGAGAACCCGGGCGTGCGCAAGCTGACCTTTACCGGCTCGACCGAGGTGGGGCGCATCCTGCTACGCCAGGCGGCCGATCAGGTCATGAAATGCTCGATGGAGCTGGGCGGCAACGCGCCCTTCATCGTGTTCGACGATGCCGACCTGGATGCGGCCGTCGAAGGTGCGATGCTGTGCAAGTTCCGCAATAACGGCCAGACCTGTGTCTGCGCCAACCGCATTTACGTGCAGGCGGGCGTCTACGATGCCTTTGCCGCCAAGCTGAAAGCTGCGGTTGAGGCGCTAACAGTCGGCGACGGACTGAGCGCTGGCACAACCACCGGCCCCTTGATCAACGACGACGCAGTGGCCAAAGTCGAAGAGCATATCAAGGATGTCACCGACAAAGGCGGCGCGGTTTTGACCGGCGGTCTGCCTCATGATCTGGGTGGCACTTTCTTCCAACCCACGATCGTGACCGGCGTGACTCAGGACATGATGGTCGCGCAGGACGAGACCTTTGGCCCACTAGCACCCTTGTTCAAGTTCGAGGACGAAGATGACGTCATCGCCATGGCCAATGACACGATCTTCGGTCTGGCTTCGTATTTCTATGCCAAGGATCTGAGCCGTGTATACAAGGTGGCTGAGGCACTGGAGTACGGGATCGTCGGCGTGAACACCGGCATCATCTCGACCGAGCTGGGCCCGTTCGGCGGCGTCAAGCAATCCGGCCTAGGCCGTGAAGGCAGCCACCACGGCATGGAAGACTATATGGAAATGAAATACGTCTGCCTGTCGGTCTGAACAGGAAGACTGCCCCCTCTCATCGCGTTGAGGGGGCAGTTTATACGATAGGGCACGACGCATCTGACATTTCACCATTCCCCAAAACAGAACGAAGATGCGCGTAGGTGGGCGGATCGTAAGGCATGCGCGCGTCTCAACACTTCGCGCGTCTCGGGTATTCCCTGTAGCAGGGATGAATGTTGAGACATAGGTGGTGCCGCTGAAGGGACTCGAACCCCCGACCCCATCATTACGAATGACGTGCTCTACCAGCTGAGCTACAGCGGCACCGTTGGTCTTCCGAAACTGAATTCGGAAAGATGCGAAGGCTTCTTTAATTCGTCAGGTCTGCGCCTGCAAGCCCGGATCAGCGCGCTGAGGCTTCATGAAAGTTCTGTGACAAAACAGGTTTCCCGGTTGACCACCAATATATATTTCCATAATTCATGAAATATGATAGAAGAGATTACCGATCAGCTAGCCATTCTGGGCCATCCGCAACGCATCACTGTCTTTCGCATGTTAATGCGACGGTTTCCTGACACCGTGCCCGCGGGTGAGCTGGCCTCGGAGCTGGATATCAAACCCAGCACCATGTCGAATTACCTGAGTGCGCTGCAAAGGTCCGGGCTGGTGACTCAGGAACGCTCAGGCACTTCCCTGCTTTATTCCGTCAATATGACTAAAGTGCAGGGAATGCTGGATTTTCTGGTTGTCGATTGCTGCCGGGGTCGTCCCGATATCTGCATGCCTTTCACACAAGGAAATGAAGACATGACTGACCGCAAGTTCAACGTCCTGTTTCTATGCGTGGGCAATTCCGCCCGCTCGATCTTTGCCGAAACCCTGCTGCGCGAGTTGGGGGATGACAGGTTCACTGTCTACTCAGCCGGAACGCAGCCCGCGTCACAGTTGAACCCCTTTGCCGTGCAAGTGCTGCAGGACAAGGGTCACGATACCTCGGTCCTGCGCTCCAAGCATATGTCGGAATTTGCAACCGAAGGCGCGCCGGAAATGGATTTTGTCTTTACCGTCTGCAATCAAGCCGCGAACGAAGAGTGCCCAGCTTGGGAAGGCCAACCGATCAGCGGCCATTGGGGCATGGAAGACCCGGTGAAAGCCACCGGAACCGATGCCGAGAAAAGCCTTGCCTTTCAAAACGCCTATGGCGCGCTGAAACGCCGGATCGAAGCGTTCACCTCCTTGCCGGTCGAAAGCCTTGACCGGATCGCCCTACAATCTGCTGTCGATGACATCGGCAGAACCTCTGTCGGAGACTGAAATGACCACATATGCTGTGAATGGCCTGGGCCGGATAGGAAAACTGGCCCTGAAACCGCTGTTAGAGAAAGGCGCCAAGATCGCTTGGATCAACGACGCGGTCGGTGACGCCGAGATGCATGCGCATCTGTTGGAATTCGACACGGTTCATGGCCGTTGGGACGCCACTTTCGAGCATGATGACGAAAGCGTCACCATCAACGGCACCCGCCTGCCCTTCATCGGCACCAAGGATCTGAGCGCTCTGCCGCTGGACGGCGTCGATGTGGTGATTGACTGCACCGGTGTCTTCAAGACCGAGGCAAAACTGGCCCCCTATTTCGATGCGGGCGTAAAAAAAGTTGTCGTCTCGGCCCCGGTTAAGGACGGCCCGACCGCCAATATCGTGATGGGCGTGAATGATGACATCTACGATCCCGCGGCCCATCAGATCGTGACCGCAGCCTCCTGCACGACGAACTGTCTGGCCCCGGTGGTGAAGGTCATCCACGAGAATCTGGGCATCCGCCACGGCTCTATGACCACGATTCATGACGTGACCAACACGCAGACCATCGTGGATCGTCCCGCCAAGGATCTGCGCCGGGCGCGCTCGGCCCTGAACTCACTGATCCCGACCACAACCGGCTCGGCCACGGCGATCACGCTGATCTACCCCGAACTCAAGGGGCGTCTGAACGGCCATGCGGTGCGGGTGCCGCTGTTGAACGCCTCACTGACCGACTGCGTGTTCGAGGTTGAGCGTGAAACCACCGTCGAAGAGGTCAATGCCTTCTTCAAAGCCGCCGCCGAAGGTGAGTTGAACGGCATTCTGGGCTATGAGACCCGCCCGCTGGTGTCGACCGACTACACCAATGACGAACGCTCTTCGATCGTCGATGCGCCGTCGACCATGGTTGTGAACGGGACACAGGTGAAAATCTATGCCTGGTATGACAACGAGATGGGCTATGCCCACCGTCTGGTCGATGTTGCGCTGATGATTGGGGCCTCGCTGTGACCGATCGGCCCGAGGGGCTGTCGGCCTATATCGCGGTCACGGCGGCCTATTGGGCCTTTATGCTGACCGACGGAGCCTTGCGGATGCTAGTGCTATTGCACTTTCACACGCTTGGCTTCTCGCCGGTGCAACTGGCCTATCTGTTTGTCCTCTATGAAATCGCTGGGATGGTGACGAACCTTGCAGCGGGCTGGATCGCAGCGCGGTTTGGCTTGACCTCGACGCTCTATGCCGGGCTTGGGTTGCAGATGGTGGCGCTGCTAGCGTTGACGCAACTAGACCCTAATTGGGCGATTGGCGCATCTGTGGCCTTCGTCATGATCGTGCAAGGCGCAAGCGGAGTGGCCAAGGATCTGGCCAAGATGTCCTCAAAATCCGCAGTGAAATTGCTGGCCCCGACCGAGGGCGGCGGGCTGTTTCGCTGGGTAGCGGTGCTGACCGGATCCAAGAACGCGGTCAAAGGGCTGGGCTTCCTTCTTGGTGCAGCCATGCTGGCAACGCTGGGCTTTCAGGCGGCAATCATTGTGATGGCAGTCGTTCTGGCGGTGATCCTGTTCGCTGTCATCCGCTTCATGCCCCCCGGCCTGCCCAAAGGGCGCAAGGGCGCAAAGTTCTCTGAGGTCTTCTCAAAGTCCGCCAACGTCAATTGGCTGTCCGCCGCGCGGGTCTTCCTGTTCGGTGCCCGCGACGTGTGGTTCGTGGTCGGCATCCCGATCTATTTCTACGCCGTCCTCTCGGATGGTACGGAAGAGGGCAACCGCGCCGCCTTTTTCATGATCGGCACCTTCATGGCGTTCTGGATCATCCTCTACGGCGTTATTCAGGCCAACGCGCCCAAGATCCTAAGGGCCTCAGACCGGTCCGAAGGCGATTTGATCCGCGCTGCACGCAGCTGGGCGGCAATGCTGTTCTGCGTTCCTGCGGCTCTAACACTGGCGGTTTTACTGTCTTCCGGGCCTGAAACATGGCTGACAATCGCGTTGGTTTTGGGCCTGCTGGTGTTTGGAGCAATCTTCGCCGTCAACTCATCCCTGCATTCCTATCTGATCCTCGCCTTCACAAAGTCCGAGCGGGTCACGATGGATGTCGGCTTTTACTACATGGCCAACGCGACAGGACGCCTTTTGGGCACCGTCCTGTCCGGCTTTACCTATCAGGTCGGCGGGCTGCCCCTTGTGCTGGGCACAGCGGCTGTCATGGTGGCCCTTGCGGCGCTCACTTCGGGCAAGCTGACCGACCAAAGAACTGAGGCATATTCATGAGCATCTTCGAGCGCTATCTGACCATCTGGGTCGCCCTCGCCATGGTCGGCGGCGTGCTGATCGGACTGGCCGCGCCTGGTTTGGTCGGCCTGATCGCAAGGGCCGAGGTGGCCAGCGTCAATCTGGTCGTGGCCCTGCTGATCTGGGCCATGGTCTATCCAATGATGGTCGGCGTCGATTTCAAAGCGGTCGCGGGCGTGGCCCGGCAACCCAAAGGCCTGATCGTGACGCTGGCGGTCAACTGGTTGATCAAACCCTTCACCATGGCCCTGCTGGCGGTGTTGTTCTTCGACTATGTCTTCGCGCCGTGGATTCAGCCAGAGGACGCAGCGCAATACACCGCGGGTCTGATCCTGTTGGGGGCCGCACCCTGCACCGCGATGGTGTTTGTCTGGTCACAACTGACCAAGGGTGACGCGACCTATACTTTGGTGCAGGTCTCAGTAAATGACCTGATCATGGTGGTGGCTTTTGCACCCATTGTGGCCTTCTTGCTGGGGGTCACCGATATCTCGGTCCCATGGCAAACGCTTGTTCTGGCAACTGTCCTCTATGTGGTTTTGCCGCTGATTGCTGGTTTGATCACCCGCAAGCGGCTGGGCTCGCAGGAGGCCATCGACGCCTTCTCCGCCCGTGTCAAACCGTGGTCGATCATGGGTCTGATCGCAACGGTGGTGATCCTTTTCGGCCTTCAGGGAGAGACGATCCTGGCCAAGCCGATGGTCATTATTTTGATCGCCGTGCCGATCCTGATCCAAAGCTATGGCATCTTCGCTCTGGCCTATGGGGCCGCCTATGCCCTGAAGGTTCCGCACCGCATCGCCGCCCCTTGCGCCATGATCGGCACCTCGAACTTTTTCGAGCTGGCCGTTGCCGTCGCAATCAGCTTGTTCGGCCTAAACTCCGGCGCGGCGCTTGCAACGGTGGTGGGTGTGCTGGTTGAAGTACCCGTGATGTTGTCACTGGTTGCCTTCGCCAACCGCACGCGGGCCCGGTTTCCCGAACCCGCGACGTAGTAAACCATTCAGCGCACCGAATGATCATACAGCACCGCAATCGCCGCCGAGGCGATGCGAGTGCGGCGATCATCAGCGCGGCTGGTCAGCATGATCGGAACCTGCGCGCCCAAAACAATCCCTGCGGCCTCGGCTCCGGCCAGATACATGAGCTGCTTGGCGATCATGTTGCCAGCCTCGAGGTCCGGCGCGACCAGTATATCGGCCTGCCCCGCCACATCGGACTTGATGCCCTTGGTCGTGACAGCCCGCATCGACACGGCGTTGTCAAAGGCCAAAGGGCCATCGAGCATACCGCCCGTGATCTGCCCGCGATCCGCCATTTTGCACAGGGCACCAGCCTCGACCGTGGATTGCAGCCGGGGTGTGATGGTTTCGACCGCTGAAAGGATCGCTACTTTTGGTTTCTCGATCCCGATGGCGCGGGCCAGATCGATGGCATTCTGCACCATATCCGCCTTGGTCTGCAGATCGGGCGCTATGTTGATGGCCGCATCGGTGATCAGAAGCGGTTTGGAATAGGTCGGCACATCCATGACATAGACATGGCTCATCCGGCGTTCGCTGCGCAGACCGTTGGCCTTTGAGACAACGGCCGACATGACCTCATCCGTGTGCAACGCGCCCTTCATCAGGGCCTTCACACGACCATCCCGCGCCAGATGCACCGCCCGTTCGGCCGAGGCATGACTGTGCGGCGTATCAATGATCTCGAGCCCGCCGATATCCAACCCGGCCGCATCCGCCGCATGTAGTATCCGGTTGCGTGGACCGACCAAAACAGGCTCTAACAAACCCAAATCGCGGGCCGAGAGCGCCCCTTCCAACGCGCTTTCATCACAGGGATGGACCACGGCTGTGGGCAATGGGTCCATTTTCTGAGCCGCGCTCAGCAATCGGTCATAGGAGGCGCCCCGGTGATGCAAAACCAGATCCGGCATCGCCATTCGGGGCCTTTTGACTTTTTTGTCTGGCGCGATCACAACGGCCTGTCCGGTGATGACAGACTTGCCATCGCCAGTCGTACACAGGCAATCCAGAGTGACGTGCTTATTCTCGGGCTGCTTTTCGGTCACGGTGACGCGCACAGTGACTGTATCGCCGATACCAACGGGTTTGAGGAATTTTAGAGTCTGATCCAGATAAATCGTACCCGGCCCCGGCAATTGCGTGCCCAACACATTGGATATAAGCGCACCGCCCCACATGCCATGCGCGACCACTTTGTGAAAGACGTCCTCCTGCGCGAAGGCCTCATCCACATGGGCCGGGTTCACATCGCCCGAGACCGCTGCAAAGGCGTCGATATCCTGTGCGGTCAGGGTGCGGGACAGCTCGGCGGTATCTCCGACACTTATCTCATCAAAAGGCCGATTTTCGATGAAGCCGATGCCGGTATCCTCATCCGATGACATTCATTCCCCTTTCAATACAAAAGCCAACCCTTGGGCAGACACCCCGAACCACTGCTGTTCAACGACCCATAAAGGCTCAATATGACAGAGACATGCAAGCGCCGCGACGGTCAGACCGCGCGATCCTGTGCGCGATACGAACCCGGGCTGCGGTTGGTCCATTTCCGGAACGCGCGGTGAAAATTCGCCGGGGCAGAGAACCCCGTGTCGAACGCAATCTGCTCGATACTGTCGCCGCTTTGCTGCAGGGCGCGGATCGCAATATCGCGGCGCAGGGCGTCCTTGATGTCCTGAAATGAGGTGCCCTCGTTCTTGAGACGCCGGTTCAGGGTCCGAGGTGTCATCTTCAGCGCAAGGGCCGCATCGGGAAGCTGACTGCTTTTCCAGGACGTCCGATATAGAAACGCACGGACCTGCAGGCTGTTCGTGTGCGCGCGTGAGTTGGTGAAAATCCAGTCGATCGGTGCGCGCTCCAGAAATATAGACGCCTCAGCCGGGCTGCGCGTGATCGGGGGATCAAAGCGGCGCGGATCGAACAGAATGCTGGTCTGCGGGGCATCGAATGTGACCGCGCAAGGGAAGACAACCGCATAGTCCGCCGCAAAACTTGGCCGCGCAAAGGCAAAGTGAACGGCCTTTACAGGCGTTTCCGATCCACTCAGCCATGACAGCAGCCCATGCGCAAGTTTCAGGATCAGCATATGACCAAAGCGCTGGGGTTCCGTGTCCTGCCGATACGGTACCAGCGAAAGTTCAGCCAAATCCGGCCCGGTGCGCAGGTCCAGGTGGAAATCATCCAGCAACAAGTTCCAGAATGTCGAGAAACGATACAGCGCCGAGGTCAGGCTGCTTGCTTCCCGCAGGACAGTCACAAGGTGCTGCAGCGCGCGCGGTCGAATGGGACGGCTCCAGAGGCCCATCATCTCGTCCCCAGTCTCAGGCGCGGCCAGTTGGTACAGGCGGGCGATTTCCTGTAGCGTCACACGCTGCGCAGGCTCTAACGCGCTGGCGTGCAGGCCCGAACGGTCCAGTAGGAACTTCATCTGATCTGCGCTGCAACACACCCTCAGCGCCTCAAGCCAATCCTGGATGAAACCGGCAGAAACAGTTGTAAGTGAGATGGGATCATTGCTGACCATGATCGCCCCCAGTTTGGCAATATCGGATAGTAACTTGGCAATATATGAGCTTTTCGGCAAGCTGCACGGCAGATAAATGACGTGAAACCACAATTGCCATTGGGGGAATCTGGCATGTCCTATCAGCCACCCGTACAGGATCTGATGTTCTGTATCGAACACCTGTCCCATTGGGAAACAGTGTCCACTCTGGACGCATACTCGGACTTCGAACTGACCGATATAGGCGCTGCGTTGGAAGGCTATGCGCGGTTCTGCAGCGAACAGATCGCGCCCCTATCCCATATCGGCGATACGTTGGGCGCACAGTTTGACAATGGCCGCGTGACGATGCCCGAAGGGGATGCGCAGGCCTATGCGCAATTTGTTGAAATGGGCTGGCAGGCCCTCACGCACCCGCCAGAGTTTGGCGGCATGGGACTGCCGCGTACGGTTGGCGCGGCGGCGGTAGAGATGCTGAACGCTGCCGACATGAGCTTTGGTCTGTGCCCACTGCTGACCGACGGCGCGATCGAAGCGCTGCTTCTGACCGGCTCGGACGCGCAGAAAGCCACCTATTTAGAGCCGCTAATCGCTGGGCGCTGGTCGGGGACAATGAACCTGACCGAACCACAGGCGGGCAGCGATCTGGGTCGCGTCTCGACCAAGGCGGTGCGGCGCGATGATGGCAGCTATGGCGTGTCGGGCACCAAAATCTTCATCACATATGGCGCTCATGACCTGACCGAGAACATCATCCATCTGGTTCTGGCCCGCACCCCTGACGCGCCTGCGGGACCGAAAGGGCTGAGCCTGTTCATCGTCCCGCAGAAGATGGTTGCAGAGGATGGCTCGGTTGGGGCGGAGAATTCGGTGAACTGTGTCAGCATCGAACACAAGCTGGGTGTACGCGCCAGCCCGACGGCGGTGCTGGAATACAAAGACGCCACGGGCTTCCTGATCGGTGAGGAAAACCGCGGGCTGGAATATATGTTCATCATGATGAACGCCGCGCGCTTTTCGGTTGGTGTTCAGGGTATCGCGACCTCAGAACGCGCCTATCAGCGCGCCTTGGCTTATGCGCGGGACCGGGTCCAGAGCCGCCCCGTGAATGGTCAGGTCAAGGACGCCGTGGCGATCATCGAACACCCCGACGTGCGCCGCATGTTGATGCGGATGCGCAGCCTCACCGAAGGCGGGCGCGCCATGGCGGCGGCCACAGCCGGGCTTCTGGACATTGCACATCATCAGGATGATCCGGACATGGCCGCCCTGGCCGAGTTTATGGTTCCGCTGGTCAAGGGCTTCTGCTCGGAACGCGCGGTCGAGGTCGCCTCTCTGGGCGTTCAAATCCACGGCGGTATGGGCTTCATCGAAGAAACCGGAGCCGCGCAGCACTATCGCGACGCCCGCATTCTGCCGATTTACGAGGGCACCACCGCCATTCAGGCCAACGACCTTCTGGGCCGCAAAGTCATGCGCGACGGGGGCGAGACCGCCCGCCGGTTCGCCGCGCGCATTGCGGCAACCGAAGCCGAACTGGCAGATGGCGATGCCACCGCGCAAACCATCGGCGCAAGCCTTGCACAGGCACGCGGCGCGTTTGAAGCCGCGCTGGAATGGCTGTTGGAAAACAGCCGCAAGGACATCGACGCGGCTTTTGCGGGCTCAGTCCCGTTCCTGATGCTGGCAGGTACGCTTGCAGCGGGTTGGAAACTGGCAAAAGGTGTCACCCCGGCGCAAGCGGCGTTGAACAACGGGCAGAACACGCAGTTCATGACCCAGAAGATCGCCACAGCGCTGTTTTTTGCCCAGCACATCCTGCCTGAATGCAGTGCTGAACATACCCGTATCCTGCACGGCGCGCGCAGCTTGCTTGACGCGGCCTTCCCCGAATAACGCCTTAAAAAGGATCCGCAAAATGAATGATGTCGTGAACCCCGCCACCTATGAAAACCTCGCGATTTCCGAGCGTGACAACGGCCTCTATGTCGTGACCCTGAACCGCCCGACCAAGCGCAATGCATTGGACGTAGCCACGATCGAAGAACTGATCCGCTTTTTCAGCGGCGCGCGTATGGCTGGCGTACGGGCTGTTGTGCTGACCGGCGAGGGCGATCACTTCTGCGCAGGACTTGATCTGGTTGAACACTGGAAAGCCGACCGCAGCCCCGATGACTTCATGCATGTTTGCCTGCGCTGGCACGAAGCGTTCAACAAGATGGAATATGGTGGTGTTCCGATCATCGCCGCCTTGAAAGGCGCGGTGGTTGGCGGAGGGCTGGAGCTTGCCAGCGCCGCTCATATCCGCGTCATCGACCCCGGCACCTATTTCGCCTTGCCCGAGGGCCAGCGCGGGATTTTCACGGGCGGAGGCGCAACCATCCGCGTCTCAGACATGATCGGCAAATACCGCATGATCGACATGATCCTGACAGGCCGCGTCTATCAGGGGCAAGAGGCCGTCGATCTGGGACTGGCGCAGTACATCACCGAAGACGGTGGCAGCATGGCCAAGGCAATGGAACTGGCAGACCAAATCGCGCAGAACCTGCCTTTGACCAATTTTGCCATCTGTTCGGCGATCAGCCATTTGAACAACATGTCCGGCATGGATGCAGCTTATGCCGAAGCCGTGGTCGGCGGTGTGGTCAACACCCAGCCCGCCGCGCGCGAACGGCTGGAAGCCTTTGCCAACAAAACCGCCGCCCGCGTGCGGCCCAACAGCTAAGACAGGCGGGACCCGGATGCGTCACCATTTCGAAGCTCTTCAGAAGACACGGGCCAACCATGTGCCTTTGTCACCTTTGTCTTTCCTGCGCCGCGCCGAAACCCTGCACGGCGCGCGCACCGCTGTTATCTATGGTGATATCCGACGAAGCTGGGCGGAAACCGTCGCCCGCATTCGCGCGGTGGCCAGTGGGTTGGCCGCGCTTGGCGTGCAGAAGGGCGATACGGTTTCGGTCCTCAGCCCAAACATCCCGGAACTGTTTGAGCTGCATTTTGCACTGCCCCTGACCGGAGGGGTGCTGAATACGCTCAACACCCGGCTCGAGCCCGAAACCATCGCCTATATTCTGGATCATGCGGACACCAAACTGGTGATCGTGGACCGGGAACTGGCGCCGCTTCTGTCCAAAGCCTTTGATCTGTTGGGTCGCACAATACCTGTGGTCGAAATCGCCGATCCTGCCGCCACTGGTCAAAGCCTCGGCGGCCAGACCTATGAGGCGCTTACCACGGCCCCGCCCCTGCCGATCGATCTGCCCGATGATGAGTGGGACGCGATTGCGCTGAACTACACCTCGGGCACCTCGGGCCGCCCCAAGGGCGTCGTCTATCACCACCGTGGCGCTTACCTGATGGCGTTGGGTACGGGCACCGCATGGCAGATGCCGCCCTATCCGGTCTATCTTTCCGTCGTGCCGATGTTCCACTGCAATGGTTGGGGCCATCCCTGGTTGATGGCGATGCTTGGCGGGACGGTTGTCTTTACACGCATCCCCGCCGCAGACCGTATTCTGGACGCGATCCGCACCCGTGGCGTGACCCATTTCGGTGCCGCCCCCATCGTGCTGCAAATGCTGGCTGAGACCGAAAGCGACGCTGCCCCCTTTGATCCCGCAATCCGGGTGCTGACAGCAGGGGCGCCTCCGCCCCCTTCGGTCTTGGAAAAGACCCGCGCGATGGGGTTTGACGTCATGCAGGTCTATGGCCTAACCGAGACTTACGGCCACATCTCGCAATGTCTCTGGCAGGAGAAGTGGGACGATCTCAGCCCGGCAGAACAGGCTGAATTGCAGGCGCAGCAGGGCATCGCCTTCCCGATGGTCGAAGAGGTCACGGTAATCGACCGCGACAGCGGCACGCCGGTACTGCGCGATGGTGCCACACAAGGTGAGATCGCCATCCGGGGCAACACGGTCATGGCCGGGTACTACAAAGACGCCGAGGCGAGCTCAAACGCCTTCGAGGACGGCTGGTTCTGGTCCGGCGACGGAGCTGTGATTCATGAAAACGGCTACATCCAGATCCGCGACCGGCTGAAGGACGTGATCATCTCGGGCGGCGAAAACATCTCATCCGTCGAGGTCGAAGCGGTGCTGTATCGCCATGACGCGGTTCAGTCCGCCGCCGTGGTCGCAATGCCGCATGAGAAATGGGGCGAGGTCCCCTGCGCCTTTATCGAATTGCGCGACGGGGCAGAGGCAACCGCTGAGGACATCATCGCCTTCTGTCGCGATCACTTGGCCGGGTTCAAAGCCCCAAAAGCAGTTGTTTTTGAGACGCTTCCCAAGACCTCAACCGGCAAGATCCAGAAATTCCAACTACGCGACCGCGTCAAAACACTGTCGCTTTGACATAGCTCTGCCCGGGTTTCTCCAACGAAACTCGGGCAAAGCCTCAAACCTAGGTTCAGGCCTCATAGCCAATAGATAACGAGTGCTGCGAGGGCGATTGCTGACAGGAAGACCTTTGGGCACCTGTCGTAGCGGGTTGCCACAGGCCGCCAATCCTTCAAC